>CASBQM010000420.1 GCA_949127645.1 Synechococcales cyanobacterium PMM_0036 | reverse complement strand
ATGTTTTAGAAGAATTTCAGCGAAGTTTGTAAGTTAGCGCTGAATCCTAGTTGACTGAATCCTAGTTGACTGAAAAGACTCAAACCGCCCTCATCCCAACCCCTCTCCCAGAGCAGGAGAGGGACTTGAACCTTCCAGAAAGCATTACCAAAGCTAAAAAAGAGGGTTGCGGTATGTTGCCGCAACCCTTTTCCTTATTTGAATGTCAAAATGTTAGCCTTGCAAAAACGTTAGTCTAGACGTGTTCTCTAACGCGCTCTTCAATAATGTTCGTTTCAAACACTGAAGAGTAGAGGAATCCCGCCAAAACTGCGCCCAGGATTGGGGCTAACCAGAACAACCAGAGCTGGCTAATTAACTCAACACCCGCAAACAAAGCTACGCCCGTGCTGCGTGCAGGATTGACAGAAGTGTTGGTGATAGGAATGCTGATCAGGTGAATCAGGGTCAGAGCCATGCCGATCGCAATAGGAGCAAAGCCTTGAGGTGCGCGGCGATCGGTCGCACCCAAGATAATCATCAAAAACATGAAGGTGAAAATGACTTCAGCAATGAAGCAAGCAACCAGCGTGTAGCCGCCTGGAGAGTGGGCACCGAAGCCATTGGTGGCGAGTGGGTTGCTACCTGTTAAGGCAAATCCCTCCCTACCGTTGGCAACCAAGAAGATCAGCCCGCCTGCCAAAGTTGCGCCCAAAACTTGAGCAATGATATAGGGCAAAAGCTCAGATCCGGGGAAGCGCTTGCCTGCCCATAGACCAAAAGATACTGCCGGATTGAGATGGCAACCGGAGATATGACCGATCGCGTAAGCCATGGTTAGCACAGTTAGACCGAAGGCAAGAGATACGCCTAAGAAGCCTAAACCGAAGAAATTGGAACCTTTATCAGGTGCCGCAGCATAGGGAAACCCAGCCGCAAATACGGCGCTACCGCAACCGCCAAGCACTAGCCAAAATGTGCCGATAAATTCAGCAATACAGCGCTTTGTAAGTGGAAGTGGCATTTTATGAACTCCTCAATAGGGATTTAGGTGAAGATGGTATCAAGACAGGGCTTTCGAGAGGGGGCTATCCACTTAGCTATCTCAAAACTTCAGTGCTTTGAATTGAGCAAACGATCGCTAGCTATCTGCGGTTTCACTGAAGTTTCAAAATTCTACAGTAGAGGCAGGGTAATTCGACTTTTGCGCAACTAAACCTTAACTAAAGTTACGGTTTAGGACATGATGACGCATCAATACGCAACATCAATACACAGCTTTTTATATCTTAAAAAGATATAGAAATAATATCGATAATGAAGATCTTACAACGTGTTGTGCAACTAAAGTCAGCCCTCATCCCCCAGACCCCTCTCCCAAGGCAGGAGAAGGGGAGCAAGAGTTTATCAAAGTCCCTCTCCTGCTCTGGGAGAGGAATTTAGGATGAGGGCGATCGAGAAAGTTGCACATCGCGTTTAGAACGTATTGTTCATTGCGTTGAGTTAATTTTGTGCTGAGTCAATTTTGCTTCAAGTTTTCTATCTAAGTTTTAAGGGTCTGGCTAGAATCCATCGGCACTATTTCCAGGTGGTGTCGATCGCCCTGCTCAAAAACAATTGATTGTTCTGTCTCGATCGCCGGAAACTGCACGGGAATATTGGCATCATTCACTACCGCCCCTAGAAACTGAATGTCTTCTGACTCAATCAATTGCTGTGCCACTTCGTCCAGTAATCCCGCTTCAGTATAGCCAGGACGAGTGACTAGCAAAAGACCGTCAGTATAAGGTTCTAACAGCAGCGCGTCATTGTAGCGATGCAGCGCTGGGGCATCCACGATCACCAGATCAAACCGACCGCGCGCATCTTCAAACAGGCGGCGCATCTCGCTCGATTCTAAAATGGCGGCTGCCTGTCGCTGTAGCCCAACGCTAGGCGCTATGTAAAGGTTCTCGATTGCCGGAACCATGCGAATGCAGTCGGCAAGATTGCCGTAGTACCTCAGCGGCTCCATTTGGTTTTGGGGATCGGGCGTAACATTCAAGGCAGTGGCATGAGAGGGCGATCGCAGATCTGCCTCAATCAACAGCGTCCGTTTTCCGGCTCTTGCCGAGGCGATCGCCAAATTATAGGCGGTGACTGTTTTTCCTTCTTCGCCTAAAATGCTGGTGATTAGCACAACGCTCGCCTTGGCGCCTATCCGCTGCAAGTTACCTCGCAGCCGCTCGTAAGCGTTAATGTAGGGAGAATGGGCTTCTAAAATCACGGGTATGGCAGTCTCTCCATCCCAGGGCAAGGTGGGCAGCAATCCCAAGAGCGGAACATCCTGTGCTTTCAGAGCATTTTGCAGATCCTCTAAGGTGTAAATTAAGGGATCGATCGAATTTAGGAATAACACTAATCCGCCGCCGATCGCTAAGCCCATGAAGCTACCCACTAGCAAAATCGCTAAACTGCTTGCGCCTTTGGCGGGCAAAGCCTTGACCTGTGCAGGTTGGGCAATCACCAAACTGCCTACTGTTTCTTCCTGTGCTAGCTTTACATCGGCTAGTCGTGCCTGAATTTGGTCATAAAACGTTTGCTTCAGCGCTACCTGCTGCTGAAGCCGCTGCTGCCCTAGCTGTTTATTAGGAATGCCAGAATATTCTTGCCTTAGCTCTTGCT
>CASBQM010000419.1 GCA_949127645.1 Synechococcales cyanobacterium PMM_0036 | reverse complement strand
GATCTCCAGCATTAACTGCACATCGACACATGCCTGGTGATGATTGGTAATATCAATATCCTCGTGCATACCGCCGATAATGTCGCGTCGCACGGTTATTAGCAGTTTTTTGGCTGGTACGATGCCAATGGCAGTCACCAATTCAGGATTCGTAAACTCATAGCGAGCCACACGGTGCGTAATAGCGCTAGAGACAATAGGTGTTAGCGATTGGCGATCGAGGGTGATTTCGTAATAGGAAATCAGACGTGTATCGCGCACAAACAAACCTTGAGCGCGGTGATCGGCGATCGAACCATCAGCAGCCGTTAATAAAAAAGAACCCCCATCATTAATGGTGATTTGTCCAGTCACAACTGCAACTTCTGGCATTAGGCTCTACTTTTAGCTCTACTCTTATAAGTGCAAAAAACGCTGTAATCTCTAGCACCTGCTACAGGCTGGCATTGGCTTCACGACTGCGCTGATTTAACACTGCAACTTTTAGCTATGCGCTCTTGAGCGTAAGCTAACACAGTGACGATGCACAGGTCATCTAACCAGGGTATGTTTTGAAATAACCACTACCCTCTTGTGCTTAGAGGCATATCGCAGTGATAGTTTCCGGTATTGAAAGTAGATGCTAATTAGGCTCTATTAGGTGTCTCAGGAAGGTTGATGGTAGAGCTTCCAATAGCTTTTCTAGCAAGGCTTTACCTCGCTTTATCGCCCATCTTCAGGAATTTCCTTTTGCGCCAAAATGAGAGAGAAGCGATCGCTCCCTGCTTCGCATTGTTTATGCAAATGCTCAAGCAGCCTATCGTTATGTACCGCAGCCCTACGGCGATCGCATTACGCTATTTAAAGCCGCCGAGCAATCGAATGCTATTGGGCAAGATGCAACCGTGGGCTGGAGCCTGCTGGCGAGTGATATTCAATTACATTAGGTAGCAGGCAATCATCTATCCCTGCTGAAACAACCTTACGTAACCCTGGCTCATCAACTTCGACCATATCTGTCCCAGAAACTCTTACTCTGACTTCAGAGGGTTTTCCTAATTCACGTTTCCCTTTAATCTAAGTTCACCTTAATTCTTTGCTTTGGTACGTTTGAACCTACTTTGAACCTACTTTGAACCTACTTTGAACCTACTATGTTCATGCCCCTCGATTTTCTGTTGAGGTTGCTGTCGAGCCTGCTCACGATCGCGCTACTGGGTGGTGGTGGTTATATCCTCTACCAATGGTATGTAGGCGCACTCGTTGCAACCAGTTGGCTGATTTTGAGTACAGTAATGTTGCTGTGGTCGGCTCTAGGGTTTCTGCCCATCTTATGGCTGCACCGTCCGGGGAAGGATGAACCAAAGCCAAACCGTAGTCAGCGAGTGGAACGTCTGCCTCGACCCGATGGTAGCGAAATTCAAGTCGAATTTTATGGAGACGATCATGCTCCTACCATCATTTTGACTCACGGTTGGGGACCTGATAGCACTGCCTGGTATTACGCCAAAAAGCAACTTAGCGATCGGTTTCGTGTGATTGTTTGGGATCTGCCTGGTTTAGGTAAGTCTCAAAAGCCGCAGAACCGCGATTATTCTCTAGAAAAATATGCCCGTGATCTGGAAGCCGTCTTGACGCTGTCAGGCGATCAGCCAGCCGTTTTGGTGGGGCACAGTATGGGAGCCATGATGCTACTGACCTTTGCCCGCTTATTTCCAGAACACTTGGGGCAAAAAGTGGCTGGCTTAATCCTGGTCGATGGCACGTATACCAATCCTCTGAAAACCGCTATTTTTAGCAAACTCTTGCTGGCATTGCAGAAACCGTTGCTGGAACCGTTGCTTCACCTAGCGATCGCCTTTTCTCCATTGCTATGGCTCACAAGCTGGCTCAACTATTTGAACGGTACAGTGCTGTTAACCACTAAGCTTTCTGGCTTCACGGGAACAGAAACCCGAGGACAGCTTAATTTCTCCAGTTTAGTTGGCATTAAGGCATCACCGGGAGTCCTCGCGCGAGGCGTGCTGGCGATGTTCAAATTCGATGAAACCGCAACGTTGCCTGAAATCTCCGTTCCCACCCTGGTTGTCGTTGGCAAATCTGACATTGCGACTCAACCCGCTGCTAGCCAACGTATCAGTGCAACAGTGCCACAAGCCGAGTTAGCTGTCTTATCTCCGGGAGGTCATATGGCACTGATGGAGCGCCATCAACAATTTGCCGAAGTCATTCGCACCTTTAGTGAGACCTGCTTGAGTTTAAAAAGGTGAATCTGGATCTGTATATCTAGTGCTTTGGGTGGGTTGTGTGGCAAATGTTCTAAAGTGTTCAACGATTGGTGTTAGTCTTATCGCCTTAAGCACTCATTCCAAAGATTGCTTCAATGAACTTTGCTTGAGCCACACTGTTTCCCTGGCTGATTTACTTCAACTATTGCCTTGAGCAGAGTCCGATGCCTTTCTTCTCAGTTAAGGTTAAGTCAATAAGGTTCGGGAGTATATCATCAATGATCGACTTTGCTGTGTGGGATGAATTACTGCATCAGTATGTAGATCAGCAGGGACGAATCGATTACTGCACTTGGAAAAGCCAGCAACCTCAAGTGCTAACAAATTGGCTATTGGATCTGGAAGAGTTAGACCTTAGCCCGAATTTAACCCATGATCAGCAACTCGCGCTCTGGATTAATCTTTACAATGCGTTCACGATTTCGACTATTTTGGAGCGCTATCCGATCCCCTCTATTCGACCATTGGTATTAGGAATTCCCAACTGGCTCGCCTTTCTATGGTTTTTCCAGCGGCGCATCTATCGCTTTTCTCACCAAATCTATAGTCTTACCCAAATCGAGCATCAAATTCTACGCGATCGCCTACAGGAGCCACGCATTCATTTTGCGATCGTCTGTGCTTCGGTAGGTTGTCCCCTGCTTCGGAGTGAGGCATACACTGCCGCAAAGGTAACCCAGCAGCTTGAGGAAGATGCGGTGCGGTTTATCAACAATCCCGACAAAGTTCGTTACGAAGCTCAAACTGGAATCCTCTATTGCAGCAAAATCTTCAAATGGTATCGGCAAGATTTTTTTGCAGCGTCACCCTCCATTCCAGACTATATTCGCTCTTATTTGAAGTCAGATCTTCCTCTGTCAGCCTCGACTCCTATTGCTTATCTTGACTATGATTGGAACCTTAATCAGCGAATGTCCTCATAGAACTGTTTGAGATGGGTGGCTGAGACGCCAACTCCCCATAAAACTCCGATGTAGAGATAGATAGCCGTTGCTTTCCAGACTCCCCAGCGGGCGACTCGGCGATCGGAGCTTTGCACAATCCGGTTGATTTGGCAGATGCGCCCTTTCTGCACCAACCGCAGACACAAATCACCGTCTTCCATAATTGGTAATGCTTCATTGAAGCCGCCACAGGCCCAAAAGTCAGCCCGACGGCAAAACATCACCTGATCGCCAAATAAAAGGCGCAATCCTCTAAAGAATAGGTGAGGTTTAAACAGCAGAGGAGCATAGTAAGTTTTTAAGTAATTGTGTAGTGAAATGCCCCAGCGGGTGGTCTGTGTGCCTACCATCAAGGAGATAAACCCGCCACAAGCAATCTGGGGATTGGCTAATGTTTGCTCGATCACGGCAATCAGGTCGTCTGGCACTCCAGTATCGGCATGGAGAAAGCAAAGGATCTCCCCCATTGCAGCCTCAGCACCGTGATTCATCTGGACTGAACGCCCGCAGCGATCGCAGGAGAGAATCTGAACGCCTGCTGCTTTGGCAATTGCCACCGTCTGATCTTGACTGCCCCCATCCACCACCAATACTTCTAAAGCAGATGGATCAAGGACTGCAAGTTGTCGCAAGGTTCGCCCCAAGCTGCTAGCCTCATTTAACGTGGGGATAATAATTGAGACCCGAAGCATTCTATTTCCCTATGAGTGGAATGAACAGTCGTAGAAATAACAGAAAGTGGCTTGAGTCCGAAGCAAAAACGGATGGGTAGTCCTATTTAGTAAAGCATGGAGAATAAACGACCCTGATTAGCAACTTAATGGTTCCGATCGGATCAGTTCGTTGTAATGATGAATGAAATTCCAGATCGCGCTAATGGGATTCTCCAAGTTCTTGGAGAAGGATAAAGTTTTCCTCACCAAGCGCGATACCCGTTGTCTGAGCATGGTGTTAAACCGTTCAGTATAGCGGGTCAAGCCACTTTCCTTACCCACTGCAAAATGGCGGTTACTTTTGGGTTGCACTTGTACTGCTTGTGGCACTGTGGTTGACATATCTCTGCAACCAGTCCTCGGAGAGTTGCATCACACGGGCGATCCCGGCTAACGGGATTCGCTCCAGCAACAACCGATCAATCATTGCTTTGCTATCTGGATC
>CASBQM010000418.1 GCA_949127645.1 Synechococcales cyanobacterium PMM_0036 | reverse complement strand
GGGACCACCTGTGATCCGGGCGTTTGCCAACTTGCCAGAAATTTTGCAGAATTTGGCGGCTTATGAGGCTCCTAGCCCTACCAGCTTTGAAGTGAGCTGCTACACCGATCCGCTGAGCATTGAGCATTTGACGGGCAGTTTGGCAGAGTGCATTCGCTACTTTGGCACCCGCGAACAGGGTCATCTGCGCTGGGTATCTAAGTTTGACGGCGTGAATAATCTGCTAGATCTGCCCCATAACAACCATACGCGCTGTCGCATGAGCGTCAACGCTGCACCCATTAGCGATCGCCTAGAGGGCGGCACGGCTGCGGTCGCAGATCGACTTCAGGCGTTGCGAAAGCTGGCGCTTCCCCGCGAGCAGGGGGGCGGTGGCTATCCGATTGGTTTGGTGATTGCGCCGATCATGCCGATCGAGGATTGGCAAGTGCATTACGATCGGCTGTTCAGTGATGTCCGCGAGGCTTTAGATTTTGATTGTGATCTGACGTTTGAGCTGATCTCCCATCGCTTTACGCCAGGGTCAAAAAACGTGCTGCAAACCTGGTATCCCAACAGCAAGCTAGAAATGGATGAGTCTAATCGAATCATAAAGCGCAACAAGTTTGGGGGCGTAAAGTATGTTTATGATGGCGATACCATGAAAACGCTGCGGAAGTTCTTTGAGCAACAGATTCAAACGCACTTTCCGCAGGCTAAAGTTTTGTACTGGACTTAGAGGATGTTTGAAAAGTATCAAGCGTTCTGCATTCGCCCCCCAACCCCCCAATTCTGGGGGACTCTCGACCCAATTTCTGTTCAAAGTCCCCCAGAATTGGGGGATTTAGGGGGCAGTTCGGGTAGCAACTATCACTTTTCAAACACCCTCTTAGGGCTAGTCATGCGAAAACTCTATTTTTTAGTTCCGGGTACAGGCGATCGATTTGCTTGTGGTGGGCTGTGGGCAGAGCTAAAGGTGCTAGCTCTGGCACAGCAGATCTGTGTAGCCGAAGTAGTGACCTATCGTCAGCGCGAAAAAGACACGCTGTTTCTAGATGATTTGCTGCAAGATGATTCACTGCAATCTAACTTGCAGGACGCTATTTTTGTCATGAGCTGGGGATTTGACATTCCTAAGCTAGCCGCCAGACTGCGATCGCAAAACCTCATCTATCACGCCCACAGCGCAGGTTATGGCTTTACTTTGCCTGCTCAAGTTCCCATTATTACCGTCAGCCGCAATACGATGGGTTACTGGGGACAAAAGGCTCCACACTCGCTGATTTACTATCTGCCAAACCAGATTTCTGATGAGTTTAGCAACCTGAATAGCGATCGTGATATTGATGTGTTGCTGCAAGCCCGCAAGTCGTCTGAATACCTATTACAAGAGCTAGTTCCGGCTTTGCGATCGCGCTGTCGAGTCGAGCTAGTGCAGTCTTACGTTGAGGACTTGCCAGGATTATTTAATCGTGCCAAGGTTTATCTCTACGACTCCGCCGAGTATTGGGCACAGCAGGGCGTTAGCGAAGGGTTTGGACTTCAGCCCATGGAGGCGATCGCCTGTGGCTGTCAGGTGTTTTCTAGCGTCAACGGCGGACTGTCAGACTACCTTGATCCAGGATTTAATGCCCAAAAGATTGCTTGTTACTCCAAAGAATATGATATTCAGCGCATTTTGAAGGCTCTAGAAAAACCGTCTCATGTGCCGCCAGAAAGTTTCTTTCAGGAATATCGAGGGGAAGCGATCGTTGAGAAACTAGAGGCGATTCTGAGAGGCATCAACGACTTCTTTGATCACAAACAAAATTATCCCTCCAATATCGCACCTCTAACCTCGACTAAGCTGCTTCAGCTCAATACAAAAAGAATGCTAAGTAAATTCAAAAAGAAATTGATGCGATGAGAGAACACTTTTTCCCTAAAGCTCTCTTCTGAGTCACAAAGCTCTGTAACTTTCTGCAATGACCACTTTTGAGAAGGAGCGATCGCAGAATGAGAGCAGTAACCTCAGCAAAGCTCCCACTCTGAGATTTTTTACAGCGTTTGTCAGGATTCTTTAATGTTGGGAGAAGGGCGATCGGACGGCTTTTGCAGACGTGGTGCCTACTTGTCACATCTCGATCCCAAAAAACAAGTGCTTCACCGAAAGCTTTCTTCAACTGGTCAGTTAGACGGATTGTATCGATTTGAATACTATGATTTTTTATTCGAGTCTGGCGATCTTATTTCTGAGATGGCAGACCTTTGTGTGAGGCTACTACACTCTTTGAACAATCAGGTATGATTTAGGCATGGATTTTGAGTGGGATCAGGCAAAGGCAGCAGACAATTTGAAGAAGCACGGCGTTAGCTTTGAAGAAGCCAAAACCGTATTTGACAATCCCTTATCAGCTATCTTTGATGATGAAGCTCATTCTATAGATGAGCAGAGAGAAGTCATCATTGGGCACTCTCAGCAAAATCGGTTGCTGTTACTTGCTTTTACTGAACGATCTAGTAGTATCCGTATCATCAGTGCCCGTCTAGCAACTCGTAAGGAGCGTGAGGATTATGAGCAAAATGCCCTCTAACCATCAACAGAATCCTGAAGATGAGCTTCTAGGTGAATATCGCTTTGATTACCAAAAAGCGAAACCCAATCGATTTGTTGCCCGTAGCAAGACGCAAAAGTTAATGGTTGTAGTTTTAGATGAGGATGTGGCTCAAGTTTTTACAACGCCCGAATCGGTTAACAAAGTGCTGAGAGCATTGATCGAATCAATGCCACAATCAGCAAGCGGCGAGACAGCTTAACACTGTGCCACAACGGGCGGAACCGAGATCTTGGTTGGAGACGATTCTTTGCTAAATACGAATTCAAAGTATCTTATAGAGTTGGCACCTTTATAGAGTTAGCCTCTCTGCCACAGGCGAATAATTTCATCTAGGGTATTACGATCGGGCGTAGGATTGACTCCGGGTGGGTTGACCTCGGCACCGGGAATATTTTGATTCCAAGGGCTGTTGGGGATCGATCGCAAATCTACTGAGAAGTTCACTGGGCGGAAGCCATATTGCACAAATACAGCCTGCTGTTCGGGCTGCTTCAGGAACTCTAGGAACTGCTGAGCGGCATTGGCAGCGCCTTGGCTGACGTTACGTTTGACGATCGCGGCTGTCGAAATCGTCTCGATCGTCGGGTCAATATAGTAAATCTGGTAGGGCTTGCCTTGCGTCGTCGTAGATTGCTGCCAACGATGAAGGGCAATGCTTTCATAAACGACTGCGACATCGGCATCGTTGGGACCGCGCGTGATGAACTCTTGCAGCAGTGTGTCGGTCGATCGCGGTGGATTATAAACCGACTGTTTTGCTAGCTTAAACAGAGAGGCGATCGCCGGACTATTCAACGTACTGAGATTGAGAATGCTTTTAGATTCTGCCCCCTTAGACTCTGCCCAAAGCCCCATCGCCAGTTGACCGCTATTCGATCGCGTTGGGTCGGTCAAAACTAGGTCAATACTGCCCCAGCTTTTGTCGCCACCGATCGCGCTCCAGTTGCCTTTTTGCAGAGCAGATTCTAGCTGCCGCCAGTCAAAACGTCCATTGGGAAACAAAACTTTGCCGCGATCGCTCCAGGCAATGCCCACTAGAATCGATTTGGCGATCGGTTGGGGTGTGCTGTAAAAAGGGGCATCGCTGTTTTGGGTACGCCAGCGTTCCTCTAGCTCCGTCAGGCTTTCGGCATTTGCCGGAATCAGCACCGTTGGAGTGAAGTCATTTTTGCCGTCAATATAATTGTTGACAATATCCTGGGAGCCTTGAAACTTCAGATCGAGTTGAATATCAGGATGGGCTTGCTCAAACTTGGCTTCAAGAGCCTGCAACGGCTCCTGAAGCTCTGTGCCGCTGACGATAACGATCGTCTGACTGAGACCGGGCGCGTAGGCGAGTCCGAGTGCCGCTAGAAGGATGGCGCTGGAGAGAAATGCTCGACGGGTCAGGCGAGATTTTGTTCTTTTCATGGGGATGATTGGCTCACCAGCAAATCGACATTTTCTTGAAAGAGGCTGAGTTCGTCACTGAGCGATCGCACTTCTAGGCTTTGCTGCGCGTCTGCCAGATTTGCCGATCGCAGCTTATTTTGCATGGCTTGCAGCACACCCGCAGAATCTAGAATGAGCGTAGACAGACTGGCGACTTGCGCCTGACGATAATCTTCTCCGGCTTGGGCAAGCTGGATGTTGTGCTGTAGACTCTCCGCTAGCTTATTGAGCTGCGCTTTGACAATCCCCGAACTGGATGGCAACCGAGTTTGTACTCCAACGAGCTGTCGGCGCAGATCTTCGACTGACAGCAGCGAGTCGCTACCCTGCATTCGCGGGGCGAGTGCGTCTATTTTTTGAGGTAACTCTATTACCCGATCGCAAGCCAACTGCACTGATGCCAGCAGATCCATTTGCAGCGAATCGGTAATCAGCCTTGCCGCTTCTGTACGAAGTTCGATCGCTTTTTCGGCAAGCTGCTTTGCCTGCTGCTGCACTGCGATTAGCTCCCGTTCCAATGCCGGATTCTCTAGATTGAGCGTTTCCGGCTCCTGCCCCTTGCGAAGAGCCGCTCCTGTGAGGGCGATTGCCCCCGCAACAGGTAGCGCCACCCAACTCGGCAATTTGGCAACCCGAACGCTGATAACCAGAGCGATCGCGCCGATCAGCATGGGCAGAGGATAGTAAAGAGGATTGGCAAGTTTCATCAGCCTAAAACTCCAGTTGCAAGTTTTGCATGACCCGTGAAATGGTTTCAGGGTCGCCCTTAGAGT
>CASBQM010000417.1 GCA_949127645.1 Synechococcales cyanobacterium PMM_0036 | reverse complement strand
CAGCGGCTTTTTTGGCACCAATCTAGAGGCGGCAAACTTGGAGGGCGCAAATTTGACCAATGCCACGCTGGATTCGGCGCGACTCGTCGATGCTAACTTGACGAATGCCATCTTGGAAGGCGCATTTGCCTTTAACGCCAAATTTAACCGAGCGACGATCGCCGGAGCAGATTTCACTAACGTGCTGATGCGAGAAGATATGCATGATCTGCTCTGCGATGCGGCAGAGGGCAAGAATCCTGTAACAGGACGCGATACGCGTGAGACGCTAGAGTGTGATTAACGTAGGTTGAGCCGTTCTAAATGAAAATTCTGCTGGTAGAAGATGACGATCGCATTGCTAGGGCATTGGCAGAAGCCCTAACTGACCAACATTATGCTGTAGATGTGGCTCAGGACGGTCTGGAAGGCTGGGACTGGGTAGAAGCGTTTCCCTATAACTTGATACTTTTAGACGTGATGCTGCCGCGTTTAGATGGCATTGCGCTTTGTCAGCGCTTGCGGCAGAAAGGCTACACCATGCCTGTGCTAATGCTCACCGCTAGAGATGCTAGCACCGATAAAGTGCTAGGGCTGGATGCCGGAGCCGACGATTATGTGGTGAAGCCGTTTGATCTAAAGGAGCTGCTGGCGCGGATCCGGGCACTATTGCGGCGGGGCAGTGCCACCCTGCCGCCTCTATTAGCCTGGGAAAATTTGCGGCTCGATCCGGCGGCTTGTGAAGTGATATATGGCGATCGCCCTCTTCTCCTCACCCCCAAGGAATACAGCTTGCTGGAATTCTTCTTACGCAGCAGCGGTCGCGTCCTCAGCCGCAGCGTCATCCTAGATCACCTGTGGTCGTCGGGCGATCCGCCAGGTGAGGAAACGATAAAGGTGCATTTGCGCAGCCTACGACAAAAGCTTAAAGCAGCAGGAGCAGCCGATGACTTTATTGAAACGGTTTACGGCTTGGGGTATCGGCTCAAGCACTGCTAAAGTCCCAAATAAAGCCCCAAATAAAGCCCTATCCAGAGCGATAAAACCCCGATCGCCTGTCAGCTCAGTTCAGTTTCGGGCGCTCTATTGGCGGCTGTTGCTGTCCTATCTGGGGGCTATGGCGGCAGTCGTAGGCATCTCCACTACGGTGGTTTATCAAGTAGTGGCTCAGAGCTTATACGATCGCTTCGATCGCCAGCTTGTTGCCCTTGCCAATGCGGCAGCTCATAGTCTGGCAGAAATTGCCGCCGATCCCGATGCGGTCGATCGCCGCATCACGGTATTTGATAACGACGGCGACTTCGATTTGCCCTGGCAAGATTTGCGAGCGGTTGATCAAACCATCGAATGGGTCGATGCTCAGCACAAGCCCCTGGTGATTGTGGGCGATCGTCTGCCCAATGCTGTGGGAGGAAACGGCTTTCAAACTTGGCAAACTCCGCATCTCCGCGCCTTTACCGTGACGGTATACGAAGCGAAACAGCCGAAGACGAAGGAGTTTTTGCGGGGCTACGTGCGCGTCAGCGAATCGACTAAGGCGATCGAAGCTGAGATTAGCCGTCTGCTTTCTGGATTGGGCATTGGCGGATTGAGTGCCATTGTATTAATCGGGCTGACGGGAAGCTGGTTGACACGGCGATCGCTCCAGCCCATTGAGCAAAGCGTCTGGCAGCTCAAGCAGTTCACTGCCGATGCCTCCCACGAGCTACGCAGCCCCCTGACTGCCATTCAAACGACGATCGATGTGATGCAGAGCCACTCCGAGCGCATTCATCCGGCAGATACTCAAAAAGTGGAGGCGATCGCCAGTGCCACTAAGCAAATGGCAAGCTTGGTAGAAGATCTGCTGCTGCTAGCCCGGAGCGACGCTCTGCGCAGCCCTGAAGCCCACCGATCGATTCCTATTGACGACATTCTGGAGGACTTGTTGACCCAGTTGCAGCCCCAGGCAGGCCTCAAACAGATCGCTCTAACGGCAGAAAGCCTCACGCCAACCTGGGTCAACGGCAGCGATGTCTCCCTGTATCGCCTCTTCGCCAATCTCCTAGAAAATGCGCTGCAATACACGCCGAATGGTGGCAAAGTGACTCTAAACTTGCACAAGACGCGATCGGAGGTATGGGTCACAGTAGTGGACACAGGTATCGGTATTGACCCCGACCACCTGCCTCTCGTATTCGATCGCTTTTGGAGGGCAGATCGGGCGCGCTCGCATCGCATAGGTGGCGCAGGCTTGGGGCTAGCCATTGCTCAGGCGATCGCTCAGATCCACGGCGGCGAAATTATCGTCACGAGTCAGGCGGGGATAGGAAGCTGTTTTCAGGTGAGGCTACCGATCGCTTCCCAAAACTCTCCCTAATGTGCTTATTTGAATGTGCTTATTTACCTAATGTGCCTATTTAGAGGGCGTGGGAACAGAAGGCTCTGTCGGGGCAGAGGGCGTTTCCGGCACGGATTGCTGCATCGGGTCAGGAACAGGCTGAGCAGTGGGAGGCTCTGTCGGAGACATACTGCTGGGCATAAAGTTGGGCAATACGTTCCGAGGGCGGTTGGTAGCGGCGATGCAGTCTGATAAAGCGACCGTTGTAGCAAAATCAACTTGGCTTCTTAACCCCACTACGCAAGCCGAAAACCTCAGCGGCAGTAGACTACGACGGCAGTGATCGACAATGTTAAGCAAGGGCACCATTTCTGTGGGCTTGTCGATCGCCCCAATATCCACAACACAGGTAGCTAGCTCGACAGGGCGACGCACCTTGGTGCAGTTGGCGATCGCATCTGCTGAAGTCAGCGCCGTGCCCGAGTCGATGTTCACTACGCATTTTGACAAGTCTTTGGGATATAGAGCGGCAGCACAGGCTGTTGCTGCATCGACTGCGATAATCCCCGCGCCCGTGATCTCAGCGGCACAGGTGCGGTAGTCTGCGCTGGTGCTGCGATAGGTGCTGTCAGAAGCAGGAGTGCTATAAAAATTGAGGGCAGAAGCCGGAAGCGCAGTAGCCACCAATCCAGCCGATGCCAGTTGCGCAACAGACAGGCGAATCCAATGAGCTTTGCTCAAAAAACGGTGAGGCGATCGCAAATCAGAATTAGGCATAGCGGGAGTTTAGGCTAGACAACTGCAAGCACAGCAATAATACTACAGCCGCATCACTTACAGCCATCTTCCTATCAGCTACAGATTATGTTGCTAACTTGTAGGATAGATTTGAAGAATAGATTCAGAACTACAGACATACGCCCATAGATTGCGGCTGCATACCATGTAATAATATCTGTAGAAAAGCTGTAAACTTCCTGCTGAGACAGTAGCGGCGATCGCACTTTGGGTCTCCTCGACCTCACGGCTTGATGTTCTGTCTGCTAAACCCTCAATTTAAGAAGCAGACTTAAGAAAAAAGCGGGCGCACAGCAATACCTATACCATTGCGGCTCACTGTAGCCTGTAGCGACCCAAACATCCCATTCAATCCCATTCAACTGACACCCTCTGGTCAAATCATGACTCAACTCTCTGGAACTCCTGATGTACCCGATTTGGGGCGTCGCCAATTCATGAACCTGCTGACTTTTGGGGCAGTCACCGGAACAGCGCTAGGAGCGCTTTATCCTGTGGTCAAATATTTCATTCCACCTTCGAGCGGCGGTACAGGTGGCGGCGTAACGGCAAAAGATGCTCTGGGCAATGACGTTGTGCTGAGCAAGTTTTTAGAAGAACACAAGACGGGTGAGCGGGTCTTGGCTCAAGGTCTGAAGGGCGACCCGACCTACATTACCGTAGAAGGGTCAGACGCGATCGCCAGCTACGGTCTCAACGCCGTTTGCACCCACCTAGGCTGTGTAGTTCCCTGGAACGCCAACGAAAACAAGTTTATGTGCCCTTGTCACGGCTCTCAGTACAACAACGAGGGCAAGGTTGTTCGGGGTCCTGCTCCCTTGTCGTTAGCGTTGGTTCATGCGGCTCCCACCGAAGACGGCAAGGTTGCCTTCACGCAATGGACTGAAACCGACTTCCGCACCCAAGAAGAACCCTGGTGGGTTTAGCTCTAGTCTGAATTCTGAGCTGATTGCTATCTTGATTCCCTCTCCATATCGCTGCCCTTCTTGAACTGCCATCCCTCTTGAACCGCCATCCCTCTTGAACCGCCATCCTTTGCAAAGAACGCCACCCATGAGATTAACTTTTTGGTCAACCCTATTGACCCGCAGTCAAAAGCTGCTTCTCTCCATTTCCTTAGCCACGGTTACGCTATTTTTGGGAAGCGACCTGATTGCTCCTCAATCTGCGGCAGCCTATCCTTTCTGGGCACAGCAAAACTACGCTACGCCCCGCGAAGCTACAGGACGCATCGTCTGCGCCAACTGCCACCTGGCTGCCAAGCCTTCTGAGATCGAAGTTCCTCAAGCCGTGCTGCCTGACACCGTGTTTAAGGCGATCGTCAAGATTCCCTATGATCTCAACACCCAACAGGTTTTGGGCAATGGTGAGAAGGGCGGTCTAAACGTGGGCGCGGTGCTGATGCTGCCAGAGGGCTTCAAGATTGCCCCCGAAGATCGGATTCCTGAAGACATGAAGGAAGAGGTGGGACCTGGCTACCTGTTCCAGCCCTACAGCGAGACTCAAGACAACATTATTTTGGTGGGGCCTCTGCCCGGTGAGCAATACCAGGAAATCATTTTCCCGGTGCTGTCTCCTGACCCAACCACGAATAAAGCGGTTCAGTTTGGCAAATATCAGATTCATCTGGGTGCCAACCGGGGTCGGGGTCAGGTTTATCCTACAGGCGAAAAGAGCAACAACACGGTCTACAACGCTTCTGCGGCTGGAGTCGTGTCGGCGATCGCTAAGAAAGACGACGGTGGCTATGACGTGACTCTCACCAAGGCAGACGGCACAACCGTAACTGATGCTATTCCTGCAGGACCAGAGCTAATCGTCTCTCAGGGCGAAGAAGTGGCTGCGGGTGCTGCCATTACTTCAAATCCTAACGTAGGCGGCTTTGGTCAAAAAGACATAGAGATTGTTCTGCAAAGCCCCAATCGCGTCAAGGGTTTGCTAGCCTTCTTGGCAGCAGTGACGCTGTCTCAGATTATGCTGGTGCTGAAGAAGAAGCAGGTTGAACGAGTCCAAGAGGCTGAAATGACCTTTTAGCTTATTCTCTTCCAGCTTGTCTCATAGCTCGTGTGTCTCGTAGCTTGTATGTCTTGTTGCTCGTGAAGCGCTAAAAAGCGCCCCATTGTTCGGGGTGCTTTTTAGCGCTTGGGAGCTTTAGGAAATGCGAGGAAATATTAATCTCATCACTATTTATTCCTTGAGAGCAGGATACAAAGACAAATCTGATGGCTAATCAGGCTCATTTAGCACTGCTCAAACAAGGAATTTCTGTCTGGAATAAATGGCGAAGCGATCACCAGGAAATTCATCCTGATCTGAGTCAGACAAATTTAGATCGGTTTAATCTCAGAGAAGCGGTTCTCAGCTACACCAATCTACGATCGACTCTTCTGAGCCACGCAGACTTCTGCATGGCAGACCTAAGTTGGGCAAACTTGCAACAGACCGATCTGCAAGCCTCTTTGTTTTACACCACCAATTTAGAAGCGGCTGATTTGCAGAAAGCTAACTTGTCAAGAGCTGATCTAAGAGAAGCCAACTTGTCTGAAGCCAATCTGCGCAGAGCCAATCTCCAAAACGCCTCCTTGCGGTTAGCGAACCTGCGGCGGGTGAACCTGCGAGAAGCCAACCTGCGGGAAGCCAACCTTAGCTTTGCGGATCTCAGTCATGCCGATGGCTGTCTTGCCGATCTGACCGGAGCTGACTTGACCCAAGCTGACCTAACGGGTGGGAAGTTCTATACGGCTAATTTAAGTCATGCAACGCTCTACGCTACTAATTTAAGCCATGCTGATTTGCGGGAGGCGAGTTTTAGCCAGACCAATTTGCGGGAGGCAAACCTACGGGAAGCCGATCTCAGCATGGCGATATTTTGCTTGGCTAATCTAGTTGGGGCAACGCTATACAAAGCGAATTTATCAAAGGCAAATCTCAGTTTGGCAAATCTTTGTATGGCAAATTTGAGCCATGCAAACTTAAGGCGATCGCTCCTCATGGGTGCAAATCTAATTGGGGCAAATCTCTACACTGCCAATGTTCAGGGCGCAGTGCTGAATGAAGCGGACTTACGGGAAGCCAGCTTGGGCAAGGCTAATTTAGTGGGCGCGAAGCTGATTAAAGCCAACTT
>CASBQM010000416.1 GCA_949127645.1 Synechococcales cyanobacterium PMM_0036 | reverse complement strand
TGAGTTGGGCGTCCCCTATTCTGATCCATTAGCGGATGGTCCGGTGATTCAGGCGGCAGCGACTCGCGCGCTTCAGCAGGGCACTCGTCTAGAGGACGTGCTGAAAATGCTGACGGCACTTAATCCCAGGCTCAAGTCGCCGATTATTCTCTTCACATATTACAATCCCATTCTTAACCGAGGCATAGAGGCGTTCCTGCAAGACGTGGCGGCAGCGGGAGTCAGCGGTCTAGTAGTGCCAGATCTGCCCCTAGAAGAAGTGGAAAGTCTGTCTAAAGCCGCTGCTCAAGCCAAGATTGAAATTATTTTGCTAGTTGCTCCCACGTCACCCAAAGCGCGAATTGAAGCGATCGCCGCTCAGTCTCAGGGCTTTATTTATCTGGTCAGCGTCACGGGTGTAACGGGCATCCGCAGCGAGATTCAGTCGCGGGTGCAAGATTTGCTTACCGAGCTGCATGGCGTAACCGACAAGGCGATCGGTGTGGGGTTTGGCATCTCTCAAGCAAGTCAGGCAAAACAGGTGATGGAGTGGGGTGCAGATGCGGTGATTGTGGGAAGCGCTTTCGTCAAGCGCTTAGCCGAAGGTTCGCCTGAGCAGGGACTACAGGCGATCGAGACTTTTTGTCGCACGCTCAAAGCAGCTATCACAGAGTAGGGTTCACGGAGTAAAGTTCAAAAAGCAGGGTTAAGTAAAAGGCTGAGCAATGCGCTCAGCCTTTTGCATCTAAATACATTCTGGCATCAAGACCCAAAATCTAGCAGAGCGCTAGGCTTCGTCATAAGCTTCTAGATCGAGCAAATAGATATAAGATTCTACCATTTCTGGACGATGAAACGCGATCGCTCGTAGCAAATGCCAATCGTTTAACCCTTCAAAAGCATTGCTGTATTCGTCTTGCTCTAGCCGTATAGCCAGATCTGCAATTTCTTTTTCCGTAATGCTGACGACGTG
Organism: Synechococcales cyanobacterium PMM_0036; assembly: GCA_949127645.1. Classification (GTDB taxonomy): domain Bacteria; phylum Cyanobacteriota; class Cyanobacteriia; order Elainellales; family Elainellaceae; genus Drouetiella. Next base: position 8,597 of record CASBQM010000416.1, on the reverse strand, counting down.
CTCTTCTGAAATATTCAACGTTTTCATCGCTAACCCCCTCAGTTTTGTGGATCTGTATCACCGCCGTACAGAGTTACCTCCATATATCCTACTCGGTACTCCGTAGTTATTCGGTTTGCGCACTGATTTCTTCCATGAAACTTTGCATACGGCTTAACACAATCGGCTGAATTTCATGCCCCATATCTTGCTCGTAATACTGCACCCTAGCGCCCAGTTTCACCAGACTCTCATGCACCTGTTGGGCTGCCCCTAACGGCACAACTTGATCCTGGCGACCATGAACGATTAAAACTGGAGGGATGGAAAGCGCGCCGAGCTTTTCAATTTCTAAAGGGGCATGAAGGTAGCCGCTGAGAACCATGAGTGCAGCCAAGGGTAACTGCAATCCGATATCCAAAGTCATCGCTCCGCCCTGAGAAAATCCGCCTAGGACTGTTTGGCTTAAGGGAACTCCTGTCGTTTGCTCTAGCGATCGCAGCCATTCCATCAGCTCTAGGCGGCTTTTTTGTAGTTCTGGCTGCTGCCGAAACTCTGGACGGCTGAAAAAGCTGTAGTCATTGGGTAGTCCGTACCACATTTTTCCCTCAGATGAATAAGGGTGCGAAAACGACGCTTCGGGAAAGAGAAACTGGTAGTCGGGCAAGTCCAGATAATTTGCTAGAGCTGCCACATCCTGGGCATTGGCTCCCCAGCCATGCAGCATGACTAGCAGTCCTTTAGGAGGCAAGTTTTTAGCCGGAACAGAAATCACTTTCAAAGCCAGAATTCTACTCCTTTGGGTTAGCTCAACGCCATTAGTTAGCCACTAGTTAGCCATTAGTTATTAAGACGCGATCGGCTACACTTCTAAAAAAGCATCTTCGTCAAGGCTAACTCGACGCACGCACCCGTCTTGAATCGCGTCTTGCAGAAGGCAGAGAAGGGCACGATCGCGCGAACCCAATTTTCCACACAGCAGCAGCCACCGCACCTGAGCTTCTGCGCCGGGAGCCAGTTCGCCAAACTCCAGAGCCGTTCGGACGATTGGCTCTACAAGATCTGTTTCAAGATGACCGCAATCAGAGTTCGACGTGACTATCATGGTGTGCCAGAGGACAGGATAAAGGTGAACAGGATGAAGATGGACTGAATAAAGGGGCGATCGTAACCAAAGCTGGAGTCCGCGATTTTAATACTCTCTGAAAATTTCTCGACCGCTGAGGCAACGACCCAAATCTTGCGCTGCAACCAGCTTCTCCCTATCTTGACCCCGCCTTCTGAGACAGCGATCGCTCTTGCCACAGTTGATCGATCGTCACAAAGCTATAGCCTTGTTGCTGCAATCGCGGAATTAACTGTGCCGCTGAAGTTGCCACATCTTCACCGCCACAGGAGCCATCATGCAGCACAACCAATGAACCGTTCTGTGCCTGCTGAACCACTCGTGCAACTGTCACACTAACTCCGGGTCGCACCCAGTCTTCCGGCACGACGCTCCACATCACCGGGCGATAGTGCCACTGCTTCAGATAATTCAGTGTTTGAGGCGTGAACACGCCGTTGGGCGGTCGCACATCTCGAATATTTTTCTGAACGTAGGCTAGATCAATTTGACAGGCTTGAGCGATCGCTTTCTGCGTTGCCTCCAAAGACTGTCGCAGTTCATGCTCTGGAAGCAGTGGAAATGAGGTGTGGCGATAGCCATGCAACCCAATCCAGTGACCCTGCTGCCAGACAGATCTGGCGACCTCTGGTGATCGCTCCACACAAACACCTAACCAAAAGAAGCTGGCTCTAACCTGATATTGAGCTAGCACCTCTAGAAGCTGCGGCGTAAATTGCGGATGAGGCCCATCATCGAAAGTGAGGGCGATCGTCTTGGCATCGCCACTACCTGCCCAAAGACAACCTGGAAAAGTAGGCTTGAGGAACTGATGAATGAGAGGATAAACTGGCGCAAACTGCATAAATACAATTGTACTGACTTTTGGCAAGACACGCTATCTGGCAATATAGTCCTCTGTCTTTACCCTATTTTCGCAATATCCCCATTTTTACAATATCAAATACCCAAAGTCTCTCATCCGCTAGACTTTGGGTATTTAACTGCAATCAATAGCTTCTGATTCTACCTGATGTGCAACTAAAATCAGCTCTCATCCCCCATCCCTTCTCCCGAAGCAGGAGAAGAGGAGCAAGAGTTTCTCAAAGTCCCTCTCCTGCTCTGGGAGAGGGATTTAGGATGAGGGCGATCGGAAAAGTTGGACATTGCGTAATTCTCTTAGCTTTAACAACTCTCTGTCCCTAACCCATAAAAACCTCTAAAGCAAGTTTGCCAATTTAGGATTCGCCTGGATTTGCTTCAGCACTTGCTTGATATCTTGAGTGCGGTCTTTCTTGACAATCAACGTCACCTTACCGTCTCGAACAATCACCGTATCCTCTAGACCGATCGTCACAATTAAGTCTTCTTCGTCAGAAGAATACAGCAAGGCTCCCTGGGTGTCGAGTCCGATATGCTGGGCTAGCTCTACGTTAGGTTTGCCATCTTTTAGTAGGCGATCGATCGCATTCCAGTCTCCCAAGTCGTCCCAGCCGAAAGAGACAGGCAAGACATAAGCTTTCTGGGTTTTCTCCATAACGGCGTAGTCAATGCTGAGCTTGGGCAAATTAGGATAGCAAGCTGCGCCCTGCTCTTCTAAAGGCAAGAGAATTTCGGGCGCATGAGCGCGTAGCTCTGCCAGCATCACTCCGGCTGGAAAAATGAACATGCCGCCATTCCAGCTAAACCGACCTGTGGTCAGAAATTGCTCAGCAGTTGCTAAATCAGGCTTTTCGGTGAAGCGGCTGACTTTGTAGCCTGGAAATGGCTGTGCCTCTGAGCCATACAAGCCGACTTTTTCGCCCTGCTCAATGTAGCCATAGCCCGTCGAAGGATAGGTTGGCGTAATGCCTAATGTAGCGATCGCCTCTTCTGTTTTCGCTAGCTGCGAAGCTGCTTCCAGGGTTTCGCAAAAGGCAGCTTCATTATCAATCCAGGCATCAGCCGGGAAGAAGCCAATCATCGCATCTTCCCCATGGCGACGAGCGATCTCTAGCGTTGCCCATGCTACGGCGGGCGCGGTATCCCGTCCTTCGATCTCTACCAGCAGATTTTCGCTCGGCAAATGGGGCAACTGCTCCTGTACACCTGTTTCCAAATGGCTAGCCGTAACCACCCATAATCCTTGCCAACCTCCCGCCAAACTGAGGAGGCGATCGGCAGTCGCCTGGAGTAAGCTCTTGCCACTACCATCCAGACTCAAAAATTGCTTGGGGCGCTGTTTGCGGCTGAGGGGCCAAAAGCGCTCTCCTTTACCACCAGCAAGGATTACAGGGATCATAGCTGTCTTCGACCGTTTTTTAGAATTCCGCCCCATCCTATCAGCGTTTTCCTCATTTCTTTGTCTAAAAAAACGGCTTTTTATGGCATCTTTAAGCAGAACTGAAAGATTATGAACATTCAGAACCCGCGAGCTATGGAACTCCGGGACGATCGTTTCAGTCAGGAATGCTGATCAGGCGATCGGCTAATTGGGCAAGCAACTAATTGGGCAAGCAACTAATTGGGCAATGGTGCTATGAGAGATTCGTATTTATGAGAACATAGGCTCCACACTCTAAAATCATCAATCTAAAACAGAATTTGTTTGTCTCTAAGGAAAGATAAGGGTATGCTCATCAGCAAGCTATAATCTCGGAATGTTAAATACAAAACTACATACAGGCGTAAAACTGCATATGTTTCCTAAGCGGAATCGTCTATAGCGTCTTGTAGTTCTAAGAGCTTGGTGATTCTAAGGTTAGATGAGGGACAAAGATTTGTCAGTCATCCCCAACCTCTTCTCCCAGGAGGGGTGAAGCCAGAAGGTTTCTTGGGTTTAAAGCTCCTCTTCTGCTCTGTGAGAGGGGCAGTTTAAGTTCTGTCAGTCAAGCAGGAGTCTAAGAATTCAATATTTTTGAACTTCTGGAATGGCAGATTGTAGAGCAAAGTCGTAGAGGCGGATCTAAAATTTCGCAGCTTAAGTGAAGGGGAGAATTCAAAGTTGGACAACAAAGCTGATTCGCAGCAAAGCTCGGTTGAGGTTTCTAGTCAGGCTGGTTTTAATCAGACCAGCGGCAACCGTGTCACAGTTCTTGTTCCTCCTCCGGCTTTGACTCCAAGTCTGCGACCTGGTTTTGCACCTTGGCTACTGCGCAGTCTGATGCTGGGCGGAACTGCTGTCCTTGCGGCAACTGTGGGAGGTCTATTAGCACTGATCACGCCTTTGCCAGCGGCGATCGCTCCTCAGAGCAGCAAGCCTATGTCTCTAGAAGATGTCTGGCAACAGGGTTTAGGAGGATATCGAATCGATCGCCCCATCAACATTTTGGTTATGGGCATTGATTTACCGCTAGATTTGCCTAACTTGCCAGAAGACGCAATATCGCCGGATGTTTTTGCAGGACGGAGCGACACAATGCTGCTTCTGCACGTCGATCCGGCGGGTCAAACTGCGAGCGTTCTGTCGGTTCCGCGTGACACGCAGGTAGCCATTCCAGGGGAAGGCGTGGAGAAAATTAACTATGCCAACGTGGTGGGTGGTTCTAAGCTAGCGGCTCAGGTCGTTAGCCAAAACCTGAATGGTGTGACGATCGATCGCTATGTGCGCGTGAGTACAGAGGCATTTCGATCGCTGGTTGATTTGTTGGGCGGCGTGCGGGTGTTTGTCCCGGAAGACATGAAATATACCGACGAAACTCAGCACCTTTATATCAATCTAAAGCAGGGGTGGCAGACGCTAGACGGCAAGCAGGCAGAGCAATTTGCCCGTTTTCGCCATGATGACAAGGGCGATATTGGGCGGGTACAGCGCCAACAGCAGCTTATTCGTGCCCTGCGGGAAAACCTGGCTAATCCTGCGATGGTGACTCGTTTGCCTCAGGCGATCGGGCTGTTTCAAAAATATATTGACACTAATTTATCGCCTGAGGAGATGCTGTCTCTCGCTAGCTTTGGGCTGGGACTGCAAAAAGACAATCTGCGGATGGTAATGCTCCCAGGTCGTTTCAGCACGCCGGATGAATTTGTGGCTAGCTATTGGTTGATGGATGAAACCGCTAAAGATCAGGTCATGAATGAATTTTTTAGCGTCAGCTCGGTTGCAGCCGTGGCTCATCAAAACAACTTTATCAATACCCGAATTGCAATTCAAAACGCCTCTAGCGATCCCGAATTGGGCGATCGGGCGGCGGCATATCTCCAGTCCCAGGGATTCAGCAATGTTTATGTTGTGGAAGACTGGCCCGATCGCCAATCTCAGACGCAGATTATTGTGCAGCGTGGCGATCTACAGGGCGCGGCTTCTTTAGAAAATATGTTGGGGATTGGGCAAGTTGTCTCTGCCTCGACAGGCGATCTGCAATCTGACTTCACGCTGAGAGTGGGAGATGATTGGAACAAGCGATCGAAAGTTTAACTGACCTGAAAATAATTTCAAAACATAATAATCCGCTGGCGATCGGCAATATGACTGCCGTAAAGTCCATGAATCCCAGTAAACTAAGGGGATTAACGCCGTAAATCTGGCACATGGGAAGTTTGCTAAGTCTGGGGTTCTGCCTACACTGTAGTATTGCCCGTCCGTAAAGTTTTGCCTAGCCGACTGAGAGAGTCACTGGTCAGGTCTAGGGATGCAGTTTTTTGGAGGTTTTTAATGAACGTTTTGCTTCTGTATCCCCTATTTCCCAAAAGCTTTTGGTCATTTGAGAAAACCATAGAGCTGCTCGGTCGCAAAGCCATGCTGCCGCCTTTGGGGCTGATTACAGTGGCGGCGATCTTGCCCCAAGCTTGGGATTTCAAGCTGGTCGATCGCAACGTTCGGGCGGTCACTTCAGCCGAGTGGGAATGGGCAGATCTGGTAATTCTTTCGGCAATGATTGTGCAGAAAGAAGATTTGCTAGAGCAGATTCGAGAAGCAAAACGTCGCGGCAAGCGGGTTGCTGTGGGTGGACCTTATCCGACGGCGCTGCCTCATGAGGTCTCAGAAGTGGGGACGGATTACCTGATTCTGGATGAAGGGGAAATTACCTTACCGATGTTTGTGGAGGCGATCGAGCGCGGGGAACCCTCCGGCACGTTCCGGTCAAATGGCGAAAGACCAGACGTGACGATTACGCCTGTGCCTCGGTTTGACCTGCTGGAATTTGATGCCTATGCCGAGATGTCGGTGCAGTTTTCACGTGGGTGCCCCTTTCAGTGTGAGTTCTGCGACATTATTGTTCTATACGGTCGTAAGCCTCGCACCAAGGCTCCTGAGCAGTTGCTTAAGGAACTCGATCGCCTCTATGAGCTAGGCTGGCGGCGCAGCATTTTCATGGTGGATGACAACTTCATTGGCAATAAGCGCAACGTCAAGCTTTTCCTGAAGCAGCTCTTGCCCTGGATGGTGGAGCATCAGTATCCTTTCTCATTTGCTACTGAAGCTTCGATCGATCTAGCGCAAGATCAAGAGCTAATGGACAGCATGGTGGAGTGTAATTTTGGTGCCGTCTTCTTGGGCATTGAAACGCCTGATGAGGCTAGCCTGACGCTGACCCAAAAACATCAGAATACGCGGGATTCCCTCAGCGACGCAGTTCATGCGATTACGCGATCGGGTTTGCGGGTAATGGCGGGGTTCATTATCGGCTTTGATGGTGAAAAGGCGGGGGCGGGCGATCGAATTGTGCAATTCGTTGAGCAAACTTCTATCCCCACGGCGGTATTCAGTATGTTGCAGGCGTTGCCCGACACGGCATTGTGGCATCGGCTTGAGAAAGAAGGGCGGATGCGGAACAAGTCTGCCAACATCAACCAGACAACGCTGATGAACTTTGTGCCGACCCGTCCGCTAGAGGAAATTGCCCGTGAGTATGTCCGGGCGTTTTGCGAACTGTATGACCCGGCTAAGTTTCTCGATCGCGCCTATCGTCATTACCTGATTTTGGGTGAAGCGACCTATCCTAAGAAGGGCAAAAGACCTCAGAAAGCCGTCAATTGGGTCATGGTTCGGGCGTTTCTCACGATTTGCTGGCGGCAGGGTGTGGTGCGCAAAACCCGCTGGCAGTTCTGGCGCAATCTCTGGAATATGGGACGCTACAATCCGGGTGGAGTGGCTCCCTATCTGGCGGTTTGTGCCCAAATTGAGCATTTCTTGGAGTATCGCGCCATTGTGACCCGCGAGATTGAATCTCAAGTTGCTGAGTTTCTAGAACAAGAGGCTCAGATCAAGACGGAAGTGAGAACAGAGGCGATCGTCTAGTCAAACATCCTCTAGTCAAACATCCTCTAGCCAAACATCCTCTAGCCAAACATCCTCTAGCTAAACTTTGTCATCAATCAACTGCCAGTACGACTTGATTGCGTCCCTGCCCCTTTGCCTGGTATAGCGCTTGATCAGCAGCATTGCTCAGGCGCGTGACATCGGCGTAGGCGGGAAAGGCAGCAATGCCACAGCTAAACGTGACGGTAAACTCAGTGGTTGCCGCCCGCTGCTGCACCTGCGAGAAACTGTGCCGAATCTTGTTGAATACCTCAACGGCAGTCTCTCCATCGGTGTCTGTAAAGATCACGGCAAATTCTTCGCCCCCATAGCGACCGACTACATCCGTTTGGCGCAAACGCTGCTTGAGCAGACGCGACAGGCTCTTAATCACGCGATCGCCTACTGGGTGCCCGTGGGTATCGTTAACTTGCTTAAAGTGGTCAATATCGAGCATGGCGAATGCCAGAGGACGCTGTTGCCGAATTGCCCGCTTTAGCTCGATCGCCAACTGTTCTTTAATTTTGGTGTGGTTAAACAACCCGGTTAAACTGTCGCGCACCATAAACGATCGCAAAGTCGTTGAACGGTGCGCGCGACTCACCACCGAAGAGACAAGATGCTCAGGCTGAATCGGTTTTGTCAGAAAGTCATCTCCGCCCAGGCTCATGGCTGCGAGCTGTTTGTGCAGGTTCGTCTCGCTGGAGAGAAAGACGATCGGGATACTGACATAGGCTGGCTGCTGACGAATCACGGTAGCCAACTCTAAGCCGCTACAGCTTGGCATATAAACATCCATCAGAATCAAGTCAGGCTTAAAATCACTCAAGGGAGTCATCACGTTGAGCGGGTTGGAGACTATTTGTGTGATCATCCCGGCTGCTTGCAGCGTGAGGGAATGAAACTCGGCTACAGCGCGATCGTCTTCCACAATCAAAATCCGGTAAGCTTCAAATTGCCCGCTACCTGTCAATGAATCGAGCTGATCCACAAATTCGTTGACATTAATAGGCTTGGTAAAGTATGAATCTCCACCCGATCGCACAGCCTGAAGCCGCGAATTAAACTCGTCTTGTGTGGATGTAATGAGAATCGGACAGGAGCGAGCAAAGCTGACTGAAGCCAAAGTTTGATACTGCCGCTTTAGGTCTAAGATAATTTCTGCATCGGTCTGGCTTTTACCCAGTAGCACGCTGTCAAGAATCACCGCCGCCGGAATGGTTTGTGCCGAAGGTATCTGCATTAAATTTGCGCGCAAATCAGCAATGCGATTAAACGTCACCACTTCATACC
>CASBQM010000415.1 GCA_949127645.1 Synechococcales cyanobacterium PMM_0036 | reverse complement strand
TTTCAAAAGCAACATCAAAACTTACAAAATATCCAATTCGATTTTTTGTGATTATTTTCATCTTCGTTTCATTGGCGTTTATACCAATAAGCATTTGGGTTGGGCAGTACAGGTGGACAGGTTTTGGTCCCTTTGATTTCCAAGTTAATAGGCTTTTACTGTACTTCATTTTTTTTATTTTTGGTACTTGCATTGGTAGTAGTGATTGGGAAAGTTATTTTTTCACCGATAATAAATTCTTAAACAGACCTTGGCAATTTTGGGTAATTGTCTGTTTGCTTTCCTATTTATTAGTTGAGTTATTTACCTACAATATTTGGGATATTGTGAGAGCAGGAAAATTAGGTGTCAATTTAGCTTGGATATTTTTTGACTTACTATTTGTTGTGTCTTGCATTTCAAGCAGCTTTACATTTCTGTCTATTTTTAAACAAAATATCCATAAGCAGTATCCCATATGGACAAATCTTTCAGCAAACGCTTTCGGCATTTATTTGATACACTATATCTTTATAACTTTTTTACAATTTGCACTTTTGAATGTTTCATTACCAGTTTTCATTAAGTTCTTGATTGTATTTTTGGTTACACTTTTAGCCAGTTGGACAATAGTAAACTTTCTACGGAAATTTAGAATTGTAAACCAAATTATATGACACATACCAACGACCGAGAAGAACAAAGAACTGTTAACACATTTGATTTTGCAATATTGGGGCTTGACGTTGTAATGTTCATCATTAGCAACACGGCAGCAGTTGTTTGGGAAGGACAAACATCGGTTAAGCTTTTGGTTGTTATCTTGTACATTTGTTTTTCAATCGGCAGCGGTTCCGGGCTTGACGTTTTTCAAATCCCCCAACATCGCAAAGCCCTGTTCGTCAGACTGTGAAAAAACTCTCCAAGCACCCAAAACCGATTTTTTTGAACTTGCCAGCAGGGGTTTAAAAGGTTGTTTTAGCAGGCCTTTAAAAATGTAAATGTTATTGTTGGCAAAAAATACACTCCCCTGTTTTGGCTATAAATCGGTCTCATTAGGCTGTTTTTTAATGGGCACACTACTTTGCTGTAGTCCGGTTGCCAGTTTTGGATGGCTGCTATCATTTTATCGAAGCCGAGAATATTTTTTGTTCGCATAAAGTTGTAGCAGAACATGATGAGGTTCATTTCTCCATTTACTTTTTCAAGCCCTTTGAGTAAAGTATGTGTGTAACCCCAGTGCCTCTTGATGCTACCGAATGGATGTTCGCAGATGGCTTGCCGCCTTTTGTAATAGTGTGGGTTTTGTTTGATGTTATTGTCATTGAGGTCAACAGCATCCTGGTATTCGCTTCGCTGTATAATTCGTTTAGGAAGTTTGGTGCATTGGTTTTTTAGAGGGCATGTTTTGCAGGCCTGTGTTCGGTAAGTTTTAAAACGGTAAGAAGTTTCATGGGCTTCTCCTTTTTTATTATGCCATGTTCCCAGCGAAGTAAGTATTGCTCCGGCAGGGCAGGTATAACTATCTTCTGTTTTATTATAGTAAAAACTTTCTGCTAAAAATTCATTAGCGATATGTTTTACAGAAGGCTGTTCTTTATACGCTACATGGGTTATCATGTTATCATTGTGGCAATGCAATAATTCTGCACCGGTATGGTAACCTTTATCTGCAAGTACCATCAGGGGATCTTCTTTTTTTAATTGCAGGTTTTCTTTTGCTTGTTTGGCTGTATGGTGCAAAGCCTTGCCATCATTGCTGTTGGTGGCCTGCGTGTGTACAATGAGGTTGTGTTTATTGTCTACAGCATTCTGTGTATTGTAGGCTACTTCTACTATTGCTTTTGTAAGGAGTATGCTGCGGCTATCGGTATCTGTTGTGCTGATTTGTTTGTCATCGGTGTTGTTTAATTTATCCTGCAGGGTATCATATTTTATAGTACGTTCTTTAAGTTTTGCCAGGCCTTCCGCTATTTTTTCCTTTTTGATTTGCAGCTCATCACTCTGCGTTTTGTTTTCATGAGCATCGAGTTCATCAAGCTCCTGAAGATACTTTTCTGTTTTGTCTTTTATAAACTGCTGGTGCTTGTCTATTTTCTTCTGATTAAAATTATTTTTTTTGCTGTTTACAGCTCTAAACTTGCTGCCATCAATACCGATGGTTGTTTTGCCCAACAGGCCTGCATCGCCGAGGAACTGAACATAAAGTCGAAACATGGCTTTAAGTGGTGCCGGATGCAGTTTACGAAAGTCGGCGATGGTATGATAATTAGGTTGAAGGTTTTGCAGCAACCATTCTAGTTCTTTATTGCGGCTACATTCTTTTTCCAGCTTACGACTGCTGCGAATTTTATTGAGGTAGCCATAGAGATAAAGTTTTAGCAACACAGCAGGGGGATAAGGTGGGCGGCCTTCGGCTTTGTGTAAGGTATTAGTAAAACCCATTTTGGCTAAATCGAGCTTGTCCACAAAAGCATCCATAAGCCTTACTGGATTATCAGATGCAACCTGGTCTTCGAGTGAGGAGAAGAAGGTTTGATGGCGATTGTTTCCGGTGATAAATTGCATGCTGTTTATAAAGCAAATTTCATGCTTCAATCAGGCTATTCACATAGTGTGTATATTTGTTTTGAAACAAAGGGTTTTTTCACAAACTCCCGTTGGTGGCAATGTTATTTGACAAACTATGAATGTTCAACTGTCCGACAAACTAAATATCACAATCTTCATTAACCTATGACAT
>CASBQM010000414.1 GCA_949127645.1 Synechococcales cyanobacterium PMM_0036 | reverse complement strand
GTTTCGTGTTGAGGATCCACGAGGACTGACCTTTAAACATGGAAACGCCCTTTTTTCGTCCAGGCGATCAGGCTATCAATATCGCGTTGCCATTCGGTGCCGCCGCGGCGAAAACCGATCGGATAATTACCGGTACGCGTCTTCATAAAAATTTCTCTCCTTTGGTGTACTTTTTAATTTTGTCCAAGTCTAATTCTAACCCTAAACCTGGCTTGTCGGGAATTGCCAACAGACCATCGGCGTCCAATTGCCACGGCACAGCCACAATGTCATCGATGTAGGGCGAGCCGGTCAAATATTCGACAAAGTCCGTATTGGCAAAAGCCGAAGCCAATTGCAGATCGGCCGCCAGACCGACCGCCGTATTCCAGCCATGCGGAATGAATTTTACCCCGTTTTCCTCGGCCAGCCAACCAATGCGCCGCTCCTCGCTGATGCCACCGACTTTGGTCACATCGGGCTGGACAATGTCAAAGGCGCCACCTTGCAACCAGGGCTGGAAACTCTGGCGGCGCGTCAACACTTCACCGCCAGCAATGGGCACGGGCGCTTCTCGGCGCAACGCAATATAGTCTTCGAGCGCATCGGGTTTCAACGCTTCCTCGAACCAGGTAACAGCATATTCTTTGAGCATGTACGCGGTGCGCAATGCCCACTTGTAATTGCCGCGCCAATAGGCATCGCTGCCACCGGCATCAACCATCAACCAGCAATCCTCGCCAATCGCGTCACGCGCGGCGCGCACAATCGCTTCGTCTACCTTGTCGTTCTGGCGGCCAAACGGCCCCCAGCCCATCTTAAAGGCGCGGAAACCTTGGGCTTTGACTTGCAGCAGATGCTCCACCAAACGCGCTGGTTCGTCCATCAAAATCGAGGCATAGGGGCGCACGCGTTCACGGTAGCGCCCGCCCAGCAACCGCCCCACCGGCTGGCCTGTAGCTTTGCCCAGAATATCCCACAGCGCAATGTCAATGCCGCTGATCGTGTGCGTGAGTGAGCCACCGCGCCCCAACCAGAAGGTATTTTGGTGCAATTTTTCGCTGACCCGTTCGGGTTCGAGCGCGTTCTCGCCTTTATAAAACGGTTCGAGCACGGCCAGCGCGCTTTTCACCAAACCGTCATTGGTAAAAACGCTGCCAAAGCCGGTGACACCTTCGTCAGTGAGTACGGCGATCAACGTATGGACACATTGGTCAGATTGAATCTCTTCAGACCAGCCGCCTTCCGGCGTGGCCCCGCGCAGCCCTACGGCGCGAATTTCACGGATCTTCATGGAATTTGCTCCAGGATACAATACAGGTAAATGATCACAGATGCGCCCAGGGAACGGCGTTAGTTTGTGAATTATACTTCAAACGCAAGGCGGATGACTAGCGCGCAAAAAGCTTTGGGTGAATCGCAGACAATTACGAACGAGATCAGCGCTAGCAAGCCAGGCATAGTCATAGAGTTTGGGGCTTCACGGTACAGGATCTTTGCATTCCTCTTGGTCAAATGGGTCGAGATTAGGCTGATTATTTGGCTCAGTCTTTCTTAGTTTTTCCACACAACCAGTCTTATCACCATATAGTAACAAATGGCGCGCAATGTAGAAGGCTAATCGCGGTGCAGCAAACGAAGTGCCATTCAACTGCACGGAAGTCGTGATTGTCCCGGTGATACAACCTGAGGATATTCCACCTGTATCCAAACATAATCCTGTGACCGCGACGCCTGGGATATGATTGGGGTAAGTAAAAACATCGTTTTCTACCAGCCATTTTGCAGAATTCGATGTAAAAGCGCAAGGATCTGTATGTTGCCCATCGCTACCGCTGGTGCTGATGATGTTAGGGAGATTAGCAGGCGCAAATGGGAAACCAAAGTCGGCGTTGCCGGCCGCGGCAACGGTTACCATTTCTCGATTGCCTTGCAGCATTTTGATGAGGGGATTGGCAACCAATTTCTCAGCAAAATCCTTCGCTTCTGAGTGATAGATGGTATAGGGCGTAGTTGCCCACAAATTCTGGTATTTAGATTGACAGTCCATGGATTGACTAGGCATTGGGTGCAAGGTTATGTTGGCAAAACGCATTGCCAAACCGGAGGCCAGAATGTCGGTAATCTGGGTAGTGCTTATGTATTGTGGTGATAATAGCTTTAGACTTTTGTACAACGTATTCAGGTCAGCAGGAAGATCATTCGTGCTCGTCGGATTAGTGGTGAGATAAAGGTTGAGATCTTTTTTAAGCTGGCATGGCACCACAGCAAAGCTTGCATTTAGAACAAAGTGCGAAACTGATGGGTTCAAATGTTTGAGGGCCGCAATGGTCTGCGTAATACGTTGGCTGGCAGTATTGATGGGCTGAACATCAATGCCAACCACATATAGCTTTTGACCGTTCATCGACCATTCATGCATATGCGTTGCGGTAGATATGGTTGTCATTGTAATAGGCCCTGTTGCGGGCGCGCTACCGGTTATAACGGTGGTGGAGATTAAATTTTCCATATCCTGATAGACCAAATCGCCATGCTCAAGGCCGCGAATCAGATAAGATTGAGTAATTAAATTTTCCTTAGGAACACCGGGTTTCACGTAGTTTCCTTCCCCATCAGTCAAATAGAGGCAGTTTGGGGTTGCCGCTTGTTCTGAAAAATTATCAAGCACGATCAGTGCAACTGAGCCAGGCCCAGGAGTCGCAGTAGAGGTAGCGGTTAGTGGAGGTCGATTCAAGCCAATACAGGCGGCTAGGATGAAGCCTACTGTCATGAGGAGCAAGAATGAGTAGAGGCGTAGGCGGTAGGTCATTGTT
>CASBQM010000413.1 GCA_949127645.1 Synechococcales cyanobacterium PMM_0036 | reverse complement strand
GGCGATCGCAAGCCGCCCTCTGAATCGATCGCTGCCTTTTGGGTGGGAAAGTAAAGCTCTTTGGCTTCAAATAGGGCTGGAATCAGGTTTGGTAAGTTGGCGATCAGGGTGTAGGACTGAATGACCTCGCGGGTTTTGCTCAAGGTCACGGTATCGGGCAGGTAAAAGCGAAACGACCAATCTGGACGCTGAAGGGTTTGAATTTGACTTTCTGCGTTGCGAGAAATTTCCCAGCCTTGCCCCGTGTAGCGATCGAAGGCTAGAACACGCCAAAATCCGGGAGATTGCGATCGCACACGCATCACCACTTTGGGCTTCATCGTGCCCCGCAAATTCTGATTGATTTTGCTGTTAAATCCGTAGTAGAACTCTTCGTCTACTTTGCCTGCACCTGTTTGCTCAGTTCCCGTACCTGTGCCCGTACCCTGCTTGCCTGCCTGCATATAGCCCGGATTGAGAATCGTGCTGCTGTTAAACTGCTCGCTTGCCTGAATGGGGCTACTGACAGGAAACGATCGCAACTGATATCCCGGCATTCGGGGGAGCAGCATGAAAATCGCCAGCCCTAACCCTACGACGCTCAGCAAAATCGTCCCTAGTCGTCTGGGAGATAGATCAAAGCTGCCGCTCTTGAAGCTGGGAGTCCCTAAGCCTAGTCGAGAGCGATAGTCTAGTACCAGAGCCGGAAGGGCGATTGCCAAAAATAAGAGCAGCAGCGGCGCGAATGCCAGAGTTTGGCTTAAGGTAGCGGCAACCCCTAGCAAAATTAGCCCAATGACTGCCGAATAGCCAAGATCCTTACGGCGCGGCAAATCGAAGCTATGGAGAACCTGTAGATGAATCAGTAAGGTGGCTAAGGCGAGGCGTGTGTCGTTTCGCTCCGTCCAGAGGCGCATGAAAAAGAAGGCTAGAGCCAGCAACATACCGATCGCAATGCAAAACTTAACTGGAATATTGCGGTTGCGACGACGGTATCCACTCCAAGCTGCACCCACAAAGCTGAGGGGTACTGCCCAGAGGCTAATGCCCTGAAAATCAATGCTATCTGCCGCCGCCACATCAGTGGCGACAATGCCCACGGTCACTAAGCCCTGCACCAGAACTCTTAGAGAAACCGAGTCTTCTGGCGGGGGCTGGGGTGATTTGACTAGGCGCTGCCGCAAACGCTGAAACGCAGAGTGATTTAGCCCAGTTCGTAGAGACGCACTGGGTGAAGCGTGAGTAGATGAAGGGCGATTCTCTGCTAAACGTCTGGACATAAAGGTAGCAGTAGGGTCAGACAGGTCATCAAGACGGGGCAATCTCGAAAAATCAGTATCAGACCCTATGCTAACTAGATGATCGCTTAAAACAGCAGGTAGATTTACGTAAACCTCTACAGCTTAAAATTCTGTAGATTTTCTGTAGATTTAATAATTGAAGAACTCTGGGTAGGTAGAGCCTCCAACTCGGTAGAACTCTCTGATGGTTCGCTGCACGGCGCGAAGTTGTGACCTACCTCAACAACATTCTTTATTTATTAAACATTAGGCAAGTAAGCAGGCAATGCGGAGTCTTAAACGCTCTACACTTCTTCTGTCACCAGGCAAACCGCAAACTCAATGGGGGGTCGATCGGTTTCTAGCCACACGCGTAAGAGGTAGCTTTGGTTGGGTTCTAGATGAGACAGCATCACGTTAAGCTGACCAGCACAATCAGTTCGGGCGATCGCCTCAGCTAGAGGACTGCTGAAACTCAAGCTTCCTTGACAGGGCAAATGCGCCTGAACTCGGATGCCGTTTTCTTGAGGCTGATACTCTGCCGACAGCCGCAGAAGACCTGCTGCCGTTTGCCAAGGGCGATCAATGAGAGGCTGACCTGCCGATAGCCGCAAGGTCGTGGCATCCAGAATGGTGCGAGCCGCCAGCAGCGACAGCGCCATTTGCTGGGCTGGAGTGGCTTGATCATAGTGGCTAGGAAACCCAGTCTGCGGTTGGATAGATCCACTCCGGTTAGGGGATGCTAGCACCAATCCTGCAAGCTGATTGAGCGCATCAGACTGTCCTGGAAACAGGTCTTTAACCACCTGAATCAGCTTTTCGCCTTCTCGCAAAGATAGCTGCATCACGGTCTGGCACTGATCAAATAGCTGGGTCAACAGACTATCTGACATCGGGACAGGCAAATTGAGGCTTTGCAGTTGGGTCGCCCAAAATTGCGGAACTTTATCGGGGATAGATTGCTCCGATCGCTCGGAGTCATAATCACAAGTCTCAGTCTCCCAGGGGAACCGAGGCGGCTTTTGTTCAATTTCAGCACGGAGCCGATGTTTTAACAGACTATAAAAACGGTCTTGCACAGCAGGGTTTTCTCCCGATTTGAATAACGAGACTTCCTCAAAAGGAAGAGAACCCGATTCCATGAAGTCAGACAATAGGTCATCTGTCTCCTCAGAATCGAGGGGATCAATATACGGTGTTTGCAAATCCACTGCCCCGGACTGGTCCGAGCCAGTCATTTGACTGGAAATCTCCCCTGATGGCGCTGTAATTGCCGGGTCTGGTTCTTGCAACAGCCAAGCCAAAAAGTTATTTATGGCTTCTGTGTCATTATTCATCGATCGATGCACCTGTTCCGGATACTAAATTGTTGCGAATTTCCCAAGCTTGTTCAAGTAACTTCGTCCAATGTTTCTGGAGTTGGATAGGGGTACAGCCGATCGCCTGGGCGATCGCCGTATCCGTCATGTTTTTCTGCCGCAGTTTCAGGAGTTCCGACTGCATAGGATTCAGCTTTGACTGAAAGGATTGCCACTGCTGCGGAGTCAAACCAAAATTGCGCTCTAGATCTGCCTCCAGCCATTGATGAACCAACTCCCATCGGTTCGACAACGCAAATCGAATCAGGTGATACTTAAACCGCTGCTGGAGGTAATCTCGCTGGCGAGCCGTCAGCCCCAGAATAGCCTCAATTTCGTTTGCCGGCAAATCCTGTAGGCGCAAAGCAAAATAGTCGGCGCAGTCTTTTTGCTCTCGCTCCTCCAGATAGTCCATCAGTTCGCTAATCACCGTATGGCGTAGGGCATCTTCGGGCAGTTCTGGCTCTTGCGCCATCATCTGCTCCCGGACTTGCGGAATGGAAACATTGCTGCGCCCATGTTCCGAGTCGCCCGAATACCCCTCTACCGCTTGCTCAATATCCACCATCATTTCGGGTGGCTGCTGCTGCGAGAAGGTTTGCGCCCGCAGAATAATGAGCTGCTGGCTTCTGCGACCGGGCAGCGGAATCCGACGTTTGCCATAGCGCTCGGTAAACGCCATATATTCCGCCAACTCCAGCAGCGATCGAGGACGATAGGTAGCGGGCATCTGACACTCGCGCCGAAACGCATTCAGCGACTCAATGTAAAAGCCCTGCAAAAAGTCTTCAATCAACGTCAGTCGCGCCTGATAGCTCGACTGAACCTGAGGCGGCGTAATGTAGCGATACACAACCGCACTCAAAGTGCTGTGTAGCTCTACCCGTCCACGATGAGAACCAAGCTGGTAGTACTTCAGGCATTGCTTCAATCGATGCCTTGCCAAAGCAGTAGACCAGGTGTCTACCTCACCAGATGCCTGTATCCGCTTGCTCTCGGTGCAAATACGAGATACTTCTTCTGTAATTCGAGCCGCCACATCTTTCGACCCTTGCTCAGAGGCACGGGCCGCCTGTTTTAGCTCATTGAACAAAAGCTGAAAAATTGCCTCCACGCTTCCGTCCAGTCTCCCCCGATGGTAAATTGCCGCTATCAACCTAACATACGCATTTGCGATCGCCTTCCTGTCCGTTGGCGATTCGAGCGCTAATGGTAGTTGCACGCCCTTGTGTAATCCCTAACACCTATTCTGTCGCATCAGCCTTCACATGACCTAAAACAGAGTCATTCTGAAATATGCAAGTGTTCAAGACAAGTGCATTTACAGAGTCTGATCTAGACTGATGAAGACAGATTACTTCTACACGGGCTACTTCCGCATTCCCGCAAGCGGGTTCCAAGATTATGGATACCGATCAGCAAATTCAAATACTGGTTGACCAGGCTCCGCAGTATGGAGTCACTGCGGCAGAAGTGGAGACAATTGCCCCTATTCTTAAAGCCCTAGTTCAACAGCTTCAGCACCCTCAATACTATGTTCCTCAGACTTCTGAACATGGCTGGCTAATGACAACCCTGACCCACCGGACGCAGCCTGAGCTTAGCAAAAACGTAGTTTACGCATTTCCTAGCCTGAAGGCAGTATCTGCTAGTCCCCATGTTCCAAAAGATCCGCAGGTGATCGCGCTGCCTATGATGGCTACGCACATCTTATTCCAGATGCTAGCAATCAAGCCGCTCGACAGCATCGTTTTCTTTGAGACATCAGACAATCTTCAATCTGGAACCGAGATCTCCCGGAAGAATCTTCAAGATTCAATCCATCAGCTTGTAGAAATCCAGCGATCGCCCTTTGGGCTGCCCTCTGACATTGCCTAATTTGATATTGCCTAATTTGACATTGCCTGATTCAAGATGGCTCGTTAAGGCGATGGAGAAGCGGAAGGCTTGGGTTCAGCCAAAGGCTGCCCATACCAAGGGCTGACTTCCAAAACGCCGTTTGGCTTAAACACAACTCGGAAACGAGCGATCGCCTCTTGACCCTCAGCTCCAGCTACGTTTGGTGTAGCCGCTGGAATTCGTAGTAAGTCCAAAAGCGGCACTTCTTGCTTGTACTGGAGCGCCTCATTGTTGAGGAATTTATAGCCGACCAGATCGCCATTTGCGGCGACTCCAGCCTGATATTCTAGGGGCTTTTGAAAAGTGGGAGGCATATTCCATGCCGGATCAATCTTTTCATACAGTACCGTTTTCAAGCGTTCTTGCTCGGCTGGATCAGTAATTTCAGGTGCGGTGGTGAGCAGCAGCGCGGCTGTTTCCTCTTCTGCGGTTTCGGCACCGGGCGAAACGGTAGGCGAAGCAG
>CASBQM010000412.1 GCA_949127645.1 Synechococcales cyanobacterium PMM_0036 | reverse complement strand
TTCAGGTAACTGCTGCCATTCAGGAATATCTTGCAAGGGCAAAGGCTGAATGAGCTTCTGCTGAATGGCTGAAGCGAGCCAGTAGTCACCCAGCGTCACGAGATCAGACGGTGGCACAGACTTATCCCCCATGAGAGGGACAAACCCTGGAATAGCGATTTGCTTTGGGTTGCCTTGTGGCTTTTGCCAGGTTTGCAGCAGCTCAAACAAATCTGCAAGCTGTTTGCTCTGGGAAAAACTGAGCGGCAGTCTGCCCACCTGTCGCTGAAATTCTTTGAAAAGCTGAGGGGGCAAAGAGTTTTCTAGGACGCGAATTTTGAGCGCCGCCTCGCCGGAGTCGCAGCCCAATAAAAACTGGCTGAGAATTAATGCACTGGTGCCAAAGAGAAGCGATCGCCGGGTGAGCATGGGGCAGGCTAAATAAGCAAAAAGGATATGGCTAGCAGAAATGATGAGGCATTGATCTGGTGAGCAAGACGGCTGTTCTACAAGAACTTCAGTTTATCTCATCCCTACGGATTGAAGGTTTTATTGAAGATCAACGATCGCATAAGGCTCGCACAAGCTGAGGGATTTTGCGGATTTTTAATGAGCAAATTGACCGATGCCTTCTCAATGAAAGCTTTATCTTATTCATCCTTTCTACTCATTTCTCTACAAATAAAAAGATAGTTCGATCGAGGAAATTCAATATTTCTTCTGGCGGTAGGCTTATTTGAGTTGAATCATAGGGCTGAGTCATGGATTAAGCAATAAAAGTTAA
The DNA here is from genome assembly GCA_949127645.1 of Synechococcales cyanobacterium PMM_0036. Classification (GTDB taxonomy): domain Bacteria; phylum Cyanobacteriota; class Cyanobacteriia; order Elainellales; family Elainellaceae; genus Drouetiella. Next base: position 9,244 of record CASBQM010000412.1, on the reverse strand, counting down.
ATGATTCAGGAGTATTCACTCTCATTGAGCATTTAGTTCTTAAGATATAGACACAATTCGTTAGAAAGTAGAGCGTCGAATGGATTCACTCCAGGAGCAGGTATCTTGTTTAAGTACAAAAGTGGATGCGTTGCATGGCAGCCTTGAGCAGGTAGGAAATCAAATTATTGATATTCTCGCTGAGCTGAAGGGAAAAGAGCGCAATCACCTTTCGCCCTCGGGAATGAGTCAGGGGCGCTACTCTCAGCACCGTGGGAGTTTTGGCATGGAAATGGCGCACAAAGATGTGCTAGCAGATGACAACTATCCAGACATAGACTCTCAGAACGGCGATCGCATCCTGGCTCCAGAAGTGCAGATTCAGCGTTTGACGGCTCAGTTGACTGCTGCCTACAACCGCATTGCAGCTCTAGAAGAACAGTTGATGTCACGACGGTTGTAGTGGTTTCAACGGCTCAAACAAGCGTATTCGTCGGCAAGAGTCTCGATCGCCCCTAACATCTGTGTTTGATCCCAGTTTTGATAAAGATGGGCGGCGATCGCGCACCCGCCAGCCCCTACGCCCTCTTTCACAAAGCCTTGCTCATAGGCGCGTAGGGTCTCATAGCGAGATTTGGCAAAGCTGAGTTGAGTCGCCAACAGCGGAGCCTTTAGCATTTGCGCCAAACCCACAGCGTCACCCGTCGGATCTTCTGCAACCCAGCGAGTCGTTCCCACCACCACTTGCTCAGGCTGCCAGTCTGAAGACTCGGTTTGGATTGCCTGGATCAGCGCGTGAACTGCCAGCATTTGCGTTCCCCCTGCCAGCAGAACGCCGCAGGATCGGCTTGCAGCGATCGCCATTCCGGCAACCACAATCTGCATCGGATCACCCACAGCCGCCACTACTTCAGCCCAGTTTGCTCTCTGCTTTAGTCCTGCCTGTTTAAGCCCTGCCTGTCTAAGCCCTGCTTGCACAATCTCCCACTTCTGCGCGTGATTGCAGGTCGGGTGGCTGCTGTTGACTTTGCCGATCGCATCCCAGCCTAATGCCGTTAGCACTGCCAGCGCCGTCGTGGTGCCACCCACAACACATTCCCCCAAAACTAGGTATCCTTTCGCCTCGGATGCCAGCTTTGCGCCCCAGATTAGACCCTGCTGTAAGAGATGCCGCACCATAGCAATATCCAAAGCGCATCCTTGGCTCAGGCAGCGGGCAGGACTTCCCTGAAGGTCGATCGCCGGAACAGAAGGCGACAGAGGCAACCCAGCATTGAACAGGTAAACGGAAATCTGTTGAGCCACGGCGATCGTCCGCGTGATCAGCACGGGAGATGCACCTGCTCTCAACGGCGGCAAAGGATAGGTCGGATGAGCCTGAACGCCACACAATAGGAATTCTGCATCTGCCACTGCCGTATAGCGGCGATCGTCTGGCGTAGCTCCAGCCGCAGAAATATCGGGGATTAACCCTGTTTCGGTAAATCCCAAGACGCAGACCAGCAAAGGGGTAGCCCCTCGAAATCGCTGCATCCAGGCTTCGGCTTGCCCAATCTGGCTATAGGCTCGAATCATCGGCGGCTATGTTTTAGGGTGGGTTCAAGCACGATCGCGTTACTCCTCTTCTAGCAAGACCTGCACCCACTGCGGCGGCTCAGGAATTGGATTACCCAATCGCTCTAGCAGCAGCCATGCCGCCAAATGCACCGTAAACAGATAGACAAAATCGCTGCATAGAATAATGGCTACCGTCGCAATCTGTACCACCGTCAGGTTGGTTTCACCTAAAATATCCAGTCCTAGCCAGCCCCAGTCTACTAAGACAGACAACAACCATTGAATAAAGTCGGCAACCCGGTTAGTAGAGTAAGCCCACAGATCTTCGCCTAGAAAAATAGACAGAATGCTCAGCCGGAAGAAGAATCCCAAAGTGGAGAGTAAAGTTCCCAAAATCATGGAAGGCAGCCAGGGCGATCGCCGATGCCACATCATCCCCAACTGCACACCCAGCAAGGCATAGGGCACAACAAACAGCAGACTTAAATAGGGACCCATTAGCACTGACAGCAGCAGACCACAGACGATCGCCGCCATCCAAGACGATCGATGCCCCCAGCGCAGGTAGACTAGGGCGATCGGCAGGGGAAACAAAATACGCATCCAAGGCCCAATGCTGAGGTAGTAGCTCACCAGCCACAGCAGACTTGCCGTGCTAGCCAAAAATGCCACCTCCACGAGAGTCAGCGGCGGTGTCTTAATGGCAACATTTCCGGCGCGATCGCCCCCCTTCGATTGAGCTGTGGATGGAGAAGGACGAGACAGGCTAGCTTCTACTTCAGCAAGTTCATCAGCAAGGCTGCGCTGACTGGCTGGGCTATTCCCATCTTCAAGATTTTTTTCTTCGCGGTTTTCTCCAGTCGGATCAGTCAGCGAATTATCGAAAGAACTGCTCATGCCGAAAGACTCATGTTGAAAACCAAAGGCTCATGATAGAGACTGCTAGTCTACTCTAGCCTCAATCCGAAATCCACAATCGCCTCACGTTTCTCTCAGCCATGCCAAAAGCTCTGCATTGACGCATTCGGCGCACTCATCATACAGACAGTGACCTGCTTCAGGGACTTCGACTAGCCTTAGTCGGGGATTGAAGCTAGAGATTTTACGCCCTCGGACGATAGGAATGACGCGATCGCCTTCTCCCCACACCATTAAGATGGGCACCGTCACCTGGGGCAATAAATCCTCTGTTTTGAGGCTGAAATCAATCTGAGTTCGGGCTTTTGAGAGCCGGTAGAAGGCTCTGGAAGCTCCGCGATCGAATCCAGGAATCAGAAAACTGGCAATAAGTTCTTCAGTGACGCGCTCTGGATTGACGTAAACGGCTTTGAGAATCGATCGAATAATGCCGGGGCGGCGAACCAGCCGAAACAGCGGACGAATCACCAGCGGCGAGGTAAAAAAGCTTTCGATCCTGCCCACCCACGATTGCAGCGAACCAACAAGCAGCTCTTGACGTGAGGCAGGTAGCGTCAGCAGCGCCAGATTTTTCACCATTTCGGGATAGGCAACGGCTGCGGTGAGGGCAACCAGTGCCCCTAGCGAATGACCCACTAGAGCGATCGGTTCTCTAATAAAGGTACGCCAAAAATCATAGACCTGATCTGCCCACAGCTCAGCTTTGTAGGCGGTGTCGGCTTTCTCGGAAGCGCCAAAACCCACTAAATCTAGGGCATATACAGGATGAGTTTGGCTTAGCGGCAGCAGATTTTCTTGCCACTGTGCTAGCGAAGAGCCAAACCCATGGATAAATAAAATAGGCGGATTATCGGTAGGTTCAGCCGATCGCACAAAGGTATAGCGCACCTGCCACCCTCTCCAAACCCAATCGCGCTGTGAGCCAAGACGTGTTTGCTGTAATTGCACCCAGAATCCCCTTAAGGCTTGACTACATAGTTGTTTACATAATGTTGTTTACATGATGTTGTTCACATTATAGGTGTTCATCTTTTTGCCTCACATTTTTGCCAGTGCATCGGCGATCGCTCCTCATCCGCCGCTGCAATGCCATTTTCTAAAATGCCATGCACTCTAAAATACCGCGTACAAAGATGTGTAGAAGCTAGTTAATGAACACTTAACTTTACATAGATTACTTATCGCACTTAATTATTCAAATAACTTCACACCTTACTCATAACTTTAAAGATAAGGTTAAGTTAACTAGGAAAAGCTTAAAGATTAACTAATTTTATCCGCTCGATTTTTTACAACATGAGTTTAACGGTACGAGCAGGATAAGCGTGTGAGCTAATACCTGTAATTAACTTTTCTAACTGGAGGGATAAATATGATTACGACAAATCTCTACTATCTCAGAGTTGATCCAGATACGCGCAACGATAAAGGTTCTTTTGTGGAAGATACTGTCTATAAGCTGATGGAAATTGAGCCATCAGGTTGGGCGTTGATCTGTCATGACGAAGCAAGCTGTCACTACGTCGATCCAGATGCATTGAGAGAGCTATCTGAAAACGATCGCTGATTGCGAATGCTCAAGCATGGTTTTTTCAGAAGGGGTGCAATGCGCCCCTTCTTTAATAAAGTGTTCAGGAATAAAGTATTTGGAAAATTTAATAAAGTATTTGGGAAACGTCAGGTCTGGCGACGATTGACCATTGTGGCACTCGCCTGATCGGTAGGGAATATCACCACGTCACTGATGTTGATATGCGGCGGACGAGTCGCGCAAAACACCACGACATCGGCAATATCTTCAGGGGTGAGCGGCGTTACATCAGCATAGACTTTGGCAGCGCGATCGCCATCTCCCCGAAATCGCACCTGGCTAAAATCAGTTTCTACCATGCCGGGATTAATTAAGCAGACGCGCACAGGGGTTCCCAGCAAATCTAGCTTTAACCCTTCAGACAGGGCGCGCACGGCGGCTTTTGTGGCACAGTAGACGTTTCCTCCCGGATAGGTTTGGTGTCCGGCGATCGAACCCATATTGATCACCTGTCCTCGTCCCCGGCTGACCATCCCAGGCACAAGGTATCGCGTGACGTACAGCAGACCTTTGATATTTGTGTCAATCATTTCCTCCCAGTCTTGAATACTGCCCTCGTGTAGTTTATCCAGTCCACGGCTCAACCCGGCGTTATTCACCAGAATATCTACGCTTGCCCAGGCTTCTGGCAGTGAGGCAAGGCGAGTCTCCACTTGGGGGCGATCGCATACATCTAGCTCCAGCAGATAAGACTCTGTGCCGGACGCTTGCTCTAGTTCTGCCGCAAGCTTTTCTAGCCGATCTTTGCGTCGGGCTGCCAAAATTAGCTTGGCTCCACTCTGAGCAAATGCATGGGCACAGGCGGCTCCAATACCGCTGCTCGCTCCGGTGATTAAAACAATTTGGTCTTGGATAGAAGCCATGGTGCGTCGCGTAAGGTTTTAGTGAAAGTTTAAACCACGGTTTATTTGTACTAGAAAATACAGATTCATAAGCCCTCTACCCTTAGACGTATTATATGTAGCTTTCTTGGAATGTAATAGAACTATGACTAATTCAAGTGGTGAACTAAAGCCCACGCTGGGCTTTAGTTCACCATTAATGCGATGGCGCTGATTGCACCAGGCGCTTTTTTGTGGACAACTTATCAACTTCAAGCCCCTCCCGACTCTGCCAAGAATATGTGGGCAGCGATCGCCCTAGCAACCTGTATTGCACTGCTCACGGCAAGTTGCTATGCAACGCTCTCTAAGGCTTACCCAGAGGCGGGTGCGGGCAGCTCCTACTACTACGCTGAAGCGGCAATTTTAGCAAAAGAAGAGCATAAACATTTTCGGCTAGCTCGCCTAGCCGAGTTTGTAACAGGCTGGGCGGCGCACCTGTATTACTGGGCTTACCCCGGTATCATGATTAGCTTTATGGGAACCCTGATTGTTTACATTGAGCAACTCTTTAATCCTGATTTTGCCTCAGACTGGTTGAGCAAGACTCTCATTTGCTTTGTATTTGCTGGACTGGTGGGCAGTATTGCATTGATTGGTGTAACTGGATCTACTTTGATCAATATCATCATTAATATTGTGCAAATTGCCTCTCTAACATTACTAGGACTGTTAATGATTTTGTATCGCTTGGGACATCCCAATGTGAACTACGAACATATAAATGCTGTCAGCGTAGTTGTGCCACATGATTTGCTGGGATTGATCTACCAGGCGACGATCGCCATTCTGCTGCTAGTTGGGTTTGAATCTGCGACTGCAATGGCAGGAGAAGCGATGAATCCTCAAAGAGATATTCCCAGAGGCGTGATGCTATCGTTGTTCATCCAAGCCTGTGTTTGCTACTTTTTTGAGTATTTTGCGGCTAATTTTTTCATCGGTGATCAATACACGGCAACGGTTGACGGGAAAACTGTAACTGGCTTTGCCGCAGCGTTATCATCAGGGGCACCGATTGGCGATATTGCAAAAATTCTGGGAGATGCGCTGCTGTTTGGCAATGGATTTCTCTTGCAGCTCCTGATTGCCAGTACGGTTGTGATGGCATTGATTGGCACGGCGCTTTCGTCACTTTCAACTGGAGTCCGAATTAGCTACGCAATGGGAAGCGATCGGGAGTTACCCGCCGTCTTTGGCTTTCTGCATGGTCGCTACAATACGCCCCATTTAGGCATCTACTTTTTAACTGGACTGTCGGCTTTAATTGGGGCTTATGCCGTGCAGAGTGTGGATAATGTCACGATCGTCACGCTAGTCTCCAACATGGGTACATTCATGCTTTACGGTCTCACCTGCGGAGTCACGTTAGTTGCTACTCTAGAGCATCTGCTAGATGGCGAACATAATCCAATTAAGACGATTGTGATTCCTACGTTAGGCTTGGCGACGAATTTATTTATGGTCTGCGGGATTTTCTACTATGGTCTAACTGGATCAGGAAATGCCAAAATCAATTCCATCACGGCGATCGGCATTTCGATCGCGTTCTTCGTTGCTGGATTTGCTTACCTGATTGGTGACAGCTTGCTCAAAGGTAAGCCCATCTTCTTACCGTCTGATGTGAGTCACCCTTTGCGCGACTCGATTAAATCTTCCAAGGTTTGATTCTAAGGTTTGATAGGTGTGGTTCTTCTTCAGCGGCGGCATCTTTACAGTTGTCTCCTCTGCTACAGAATCTCTCTGCCAAAAAGCGAATCATGCGTTAGTTCTGACCATTCAATCGACTCTTATCATGGGGTACTCGCAATTTTATGAACTGAGTTCTTGCTATCATTCAGCCCTCTAAGTTAGAGCCTGTTAAAGAGGCTTTGGTCAAACTTGGGATTCAGGGAATGACTATTACGGGTGCGAAGGGTTTTGGGCGGCAGAAAGGGCGACCGCTCGCTTTCTTAGGGCTATTAGACATGGAAGGTAAACCTTTCACGATCGACTTTATACCCAAAGTTAGAATTGAAGTGGTCGTTAGTGATGACAAGGTGGATCTGGTGGTAGATACTATTGTGGCAACGGCTAAAACTGGGACGATCGGGGATGGAAAACTATTTGTCATTCCGGTAAGCAGAGCCATCCGCATTCGTACAGGGGAAGAAAATGATGCTGCCTTGAACATTGAAGAACCTGCAACACTCAGCGAGCCTCTAAAGAAGTAATCGTCAGAAATAATGATTCAGTCCTTGTTTTTGTTTGTACTGGCTGGATTATGTGAAATTGGTGGCGGTTATTTATTCTGGCTATGGCTGCGTGAAGGCAAGAGCGCCTGGTTAGCCTTAATCGGCACGATTATTCTGGCAATTTATGCGGTTCTGCCAACCCTGCAAACCGTCAATTTTGGACGTGCCTATGCTGCCTATGGTGGCGTTTTTGTTGTGCTGTCAATTCTATGGGGTTGGAGAGTTGATGGAGTCACCCCCGACAAATATGACTGGCTAGGAGGATGGATTGCGCTTTTAGGGGTTTTGGTCATCATGTACGCGCCTCGGTCTTAGAGGTTAATCTCAGCAAGACCAAACTCAAAAGGTCGAACTTTGGGAATTAAGTTTTTCATCGACCTACGATCGCCCCTCCTGGCGATCTTTTTTTGTCAAAGTTTTCTGATATTTGCTGAATTTCACAATATTTTACGATTTGCCGAATATTAAGGATGTAACAATGTAGCTAAAAGTACAGAAATTGAACTACAAATTGCAGTGTTAAATACAATCCTGACCCAACATCGAGCCGTGATCGGCACGTTCCCTAGCCGAGAAGCAGCAGGGCTAGCCCTCGATCACCTCATTCTTTCAGGCTTTCCAGTTGCCCAGGTTTTCTTATTAGGGCACGACTCAAAAGCCCAATACTCTTGGGTTCCTTCTCACTCTTTTGGTGCTGTTACGGGCACTGCGACTGGACTTGAGAAGGGCATGATTCTAGGAAATTTTGTCGGTGGCACAACCGGACTGCTGTTGGGAGTTGGTCTTGTGGTTCTGCCTGGAGTCGGTCAACTGATGCTGTCTTCCGCAATCGCATTTGTGCTTTTGAGCGGCGGAATTTGTACGGCAGCCGGCGGATTAACAGGAGCGCTCATTGGCTTAGGACTCACCTCAGAGCAAGCCAAAAAATACGGTCAACAGGTTTCTACAGGCAGCTTTTTAGTGGTGGTTGAAGGGACTGAGCAAAACATCGATCGCGCCCGACACTTGCTCAAGAATGATTGAGAAGATCTAAAAGAACTTGGCGATAGATAGTTAGGTCGGCATCGTTGAGATGAATTCTATCGATCGTTGCTGAATTGAGGGATGAACGCTAAAATCCGCCTCCCCCTAGCCCTCTCCCAAAAGGAGAGGGGACAAGACTTCTAGCACCCTTCTCCCTAGGGAGAAGGGTGGGGATGAGGGCAAATCATACCTGCATTCAGCAACGCCTTCCATCGATCGTCAAATTATCCTTTAGCGCCTTTCCTTCAAATAGCATCGGCACGCTACCGAAATATTTTCTTGATCTGCGACCTGCTTAACGCAAAATTGAAAGTTTGTTCACCTAAGCTATTGCCCAGCATGGACGAAATTAAGCCTCCAAATAAACATTCTTGATACTCATGGTTTTGGCTGGCGATCGCTTAATCTTCTATTTGAGTGATCATCTTTCTGAAGCTGCGTAAAACTGAAGACAGAGGCGATTAGGATAGATCAAGAGAAGCGATCGTCCCGCTGTGGGTTAAAGCATTTAATCAGGAGAGAGAATTGGTCACTACACCCTTCAAAACAACAAAATCAGAAGAAATTTTTGCGGCGGCTCAAAAGCTGATGCCCGGTGGCGTTAACTCTCCGGTGCGGGCTTTCAAGTCTGTGGGCGGACAGCCGATCGTGTTCGATCGCGTTAAGGGAGCCTACATCTGGGATGTCGATGGCAACCAGTACATTGATTATGTCGGCACTTGGGGACCTGCTATCTGTGGTCATGCCCATCCCGAAGTGCTAGCGGCATTGCGAGATGCGCTCGACAAAGGCACCAGCTTTGGCGCACCCTGCTATCTAGAAAATGTCTTGGCTGAAATGGTGATCGATGCTGTGCCTAGTATTGAAATGGTGCGGTTCGTTAATTCAGGTACTGAAGCCTGTATGGCGGTTCTGCGGCTGATGCGCGCCTTTACTGGACGCGACAAAATCATCAAGTTTGAGGGCTGCTATCATGGTCATGCCGATATGTTTTTGGTGAAAGCGGGTTCTGGCGTAGCGACATTGGGCTTGCCCGACTCCCCCGGCGTACCGAAGTCCACCAC
>CASBQM010000411.1 GCA_949127645.1 Synechococcales cyanobacterium PMM_0036 | reverse complement strand
CGTTATGTGAGAACGGTTTTAGAAGAGACTGACAGAAGGGTAACGTAATTTGTGAATTTTACAGTATAATCGTCTTTGATACCTTTGAGAGTGTGTGACCGCGTGTGCTTAAGGAAACACTAACGACAGAGAGAATGTGGGTCTTCGCGTGAAAGGCGCTGGATGGTTTTACGCAGTGGACTCGTGTTGATGGCTTTTCAGGTGGGCAGACGTGGGCGATACAACCAGAACGGAACCGATGCCCCTTTGTGGCACGCGGATTTGGTCAGGTGCTAGATATGGCCGGAAGAGTTTTTGATCAGCGAGAGAGTGTTGTCGGACGCGGTGGTGGCCAAAGGTGTGATAGATGATGGCAATGATGGAGTTTCAACCGAAGGTGGTGACGGGTGCTGGCGAGCAGTGAGGTCCGGCGATGGTGTTTGGGCCTGCTTGATCGGTTGATGTTTGTTGGCAGCGGGTCACGTGCACCAAGTTTGCCACAACCTAATCGTGAAAGAATTTACTTTGAACAGTGGTCCGGGATGAGTACACCATACGGAGCCGGAGACGCGTGAGAAATCAAAATGTTGAAAATTTTGGTATTACGTTTCCTGCGTTGTTAATCGAGTTGTGTCTGTAAGATGACTACGTCTGATATTTGCATATTGGTACGCGACGGCATTGTGTTTTACGTTTAGTTAATGAATTTTTCAACATTACTGGATGATGTTCTTTGGTGGGGAATACTGTACTTCCCCTGCCGAATAATGAATTTGGCCTGCAGTATGGACAAGAGAGGAAAGCAAACGCACATGACAAGTCGTGTTATAGATTAATTTTTTGACAAGTCCGCTTAAGTGAGACGTGAATTTCGCGTTTAAAAAAGGCACCGCGACGAGTTAAAGAGTTCCGTTATAGCAGAACATCAGACTAAAACACCAGCGGTTACACCCGTAAAACAACGAGAAGAAAAGATAAAATTTGGCCCTTCTGCGCGCGTGAACAGTACCATTGAGAAGTGATTCAAAGTAACGCAATGAACTATTCATCTACGGAAGAGATGACGGGCTGGGGACGACGAAATGTGCTGGGGTAGCTGCCGGGTGTTGTTACAGGTGGTATACTTTTATCAATGAGGAAACTTGAATGGATGATGGGAGCAGCGAATAACGCCTGATCGCGTGAAGCATCTGACGTGCGAGAACGTTTCATGCTATTGCTGGCGGCGGTTTTTTTTGCTGAAAACGTGTTGGTGGATGGCTGGTTATGTTTCGCGATTCTTTTGGATTTTTTCGCGATTCGACGTTGACGGCGATTCCCTTTGGTGGCGTGCTCGCATCCATGCGGCTGGTGGGTTTTGTGGAGAAATGGTGATTTTGGTTGTTGCAGGTGCTGCGAAAGCTGGATGACCGGTTCAGGGTATGTGTTGGTGGGACGCTGGACATGTTCGGGGCGGGTTTGGTTAAGGGATACCGAAGGGTCGCTGGACGAAATGACGTTGATGTCTAGCGACTCACTCGTCCTGGTGGTACCCTGTTCAGAGAGCACATTCTTGGCCTTGGTTCGTACTGCTTGCATCAGGAAAGGCGGCGAGAGGTCCGTTTGGAAAACAGCGATGGCGTTATGGATGCCTGTCAACACCAGCTCGTAATGCTCGACGTAAAGATGTAGAACGGCGAGCTGGTGGGCGTGGTGCAATCGGTGAAGTTCATTGGCGATACGATTGGCCGCCGTGATGGGAGCAGGTAGAAAGCTGGACTGCCCTGGCGCGCAGTTGTCATTTGGAACGTACTGGCCTAGTCGTCTTTTGAAGGGGGTTTGCACTCGACAAAACCATTTGATGTCCATGGGAGGTGCTGCGGTAGGACTGGTGCCGGTCTGCTTGTGCAGGAGGACCGTCAAGTACTGGAGGATGTCGATTGCCCAGCTCTGGTCTCGGTAGAGCTTCACAAGACGCTCCACAGTAGCATCTAAGTCGTCGACGGGAAGTGTCTCCAAAGGAGAAAGTATATCTGGACGTTGTACTATGTCAGCTTAAATGAGCCACATGTTCACACACGTTGCGAAAGTTGAAGCAGTGCGAACTGAGTCTAGCGTTTGTTAGTCAGATGGGGCGTGCTTGTGTGACTGGAGGCGTATTGTGTATGTAACTTAATAATTCTTACCTTGGTGGACGATGGTGTGGGCAGCTGCTTGCTGATGTGGTCCAGCTGTTGAGACTCTGAAATGAAAACCGATAGTTAGTCGATGTAGAAATAGAAATGTCGCAATTTTTGATTTCTCGCTACAGTCTATGTAGATTATAAAGGGTTTGGATGAATAGGTTGTTCAACTGGTTAAAATGATTTGGGTTAAAATAATTTGACAGCGCTTACCGAAGCATGTTTGTCAAACAATAAGCGACTAAGGCGCCGTGTGTGGGATTCGTTATGGTAGTGATTGCATTAGACAGCGATTGATCCGGTAGCGGTGTTCTGGTGGGTTGGCCTCACCGATGGCTGCTATTATTTGGGGACTCTTTTGTTGTGTGTGACGGGTTTGATGGGTTGGTAGCAAGTTAGCAGTGATGTGTTTGTTTATGCCATCACTATTAGGGGTCGGGATTTCGTGTTTTGTTTTTCGTGCATGGTTTACGTTGTTTGTTTTTTTTTAACACGGTTACACTTCATCATTCAGCTAATGACATGTATGTGTACATCAAGTGGTTATCGTGGATATAAATAAGGATATCTGCCGTAGTGGAGGCACATGTTTAAAACAGGAATTAATGATAACATGCCGTGGTTGGAATGAATCTTGTTGGCTTGAACCACCGTTCGAGGTTGTTGAGTTGGTTTAGTTGTTAATGTTGCTATTAACCTGGTTTCCAAAATTGAGAATGGTAGCGTATGTTTTAAGGAATGTTATCAAAATATTGGACATTTTGATTTTCATTTAGACTGATACGGTCTGTCCTTGTAGAACGTGTTGTATGTTTCAGGTTTCCGGTTCGGTATTGCAAGAAATGAGAGCTTTTAACCTATTGATACAGGGTAAAAAGCAAGGTATGTGCATACCATAGTAGGTTGAGTGGTGGGCGGCACATGCTACGTGCTTACGAGAACAACAGGCGTGATGTTTGTTACCACAACACCGTCCTATGACTTTTCCTTTTTTTCTTTTCAAAGTTGGGTTCGAGTCAGACTTACATCGACTGCCCGCATATGCAGTTGATCGGCGGTTTCGAGTTCAGCTGATCTGGAACCCTCATTGACAAGGAACAGGGAAAACGGAACTGGTAGCACACATCGCACACTGGGCTGGTCGAGATGACGGATCTTGGTACGAGGAAGCGCGCCTAAGTCGGCCACTGATTGCGCCGATAGGAAAAACCTGGCCATTTTGCAGAGCTAGCCTTGTGGTCGCTGCTGCGCATGCATCGAGCAAGCATGTGTGGTTACCTGACCATAGATATCAATCAATCACAGTTCTGCTGAATCAAGCAATCAACCACTGCTGTTGCTTTCCTGGCCAGGTTTTTCCACTTTTGCCAAACTGCGGCCGACTTAGGCGCGCTTCCTCGTAGCCATCAACGTCAAAATGTATCCACCAACCAATCCATAAGCTGGTCTGCGGAGACCGCGCTCCAGTGGATTATGCATGTACTTTGGCAACATAATTGAGGTATTGCGCTTCGTTAAAAATCGGATCAGTTTTACTCGAATCAGTTTTACCCAGTCAGCGAAATCGTGTGTGTGGCTGCCGCGCAAACATCACACACCCTCTGGGTGGTCGCATGCCGCGCGGTTCGACTGACGCGGCATCGTACAAGCATCTATAAGCACGTTTTCGATGATTGCGTTTTCGACGGGCGTCAGTTGAAGTTTAACACGCGCGTCTATGGCGGGGAGGCCGGCCTAAACCTGCACTCGTACGTCCACCCGCCTTCTCTCCGGTGACTGGAATCGCGCACGGCTTGTTTTCGCGTCAGTTCAACGCGCTCACTTTTAAATAAAAATTTCCCTGATTCCATAAAGCTGATTCCGTCTTTCTGAAGCGCAATGCCTCAAATAGCAAAAGAAATTAGCTAAACCCGCTTTCTTGCAGCAGTCGTGCTCTAGCAACAGTCACGCCCCTTCCGGAGATTGCTGCTGCTATTGGTCGACTGACTGACTGCGGATTTTTCCATTGGTTTAGCCTTATTGTGTATAAATCGAGTCGAGGAACGAAAAAGAACATGTTGGCTTGGCATTGCAGACTTTTTTTTGATAATAGTATTAGTAGGTCGATAACTAAATTACTAGTGGTATTACTACACGAATTTCTCAGTCTTACGCTCTGATGTTAGTGGTGGGACGGGTTGATGAGCGACGGTCGGGGTCATGGCGGTAGATGTTATAGGATTGCCGTCGTTGTCCATTTTTGGTAATCGACCGGTGTGGATGGCGAATCGTGCGTTGGTCAGGCGGGGCAATTAGGCGGAATTAAAAAATGTGCGGCTTTTGTGTTTGTTTCGGACTGGTCAGTTGAAAGGGGAAGCTGATTAATGATGTAGTTTCGTTGAATTCGTGAGACGTGACCAGAAATTAGATTAAAGATGAACTCAAGTGATTAGGAAGCAAAGTCGTTTTGTTGACTGGTGGTTGTCAGCTGTTCACGTGGTCGGTGCTTCGCTGGTGTGTGTGGATCTGCTCTGAGAGGCTGTGGACAGAGACGTACGAGTGTGAGTGATAGACGGCTGGCTTGGTGATTTCCGTGGGTGGTGAACTGGAGTTGAGAGACTAGGGCAACCTGTATTGCGACACGTACGTTCGCTGCGACAGATAAGACAGGGCTGGGTGGTATACAATCGTACAATACGTGTTCCGTCGGATTTCTGTGTATTAGATAGACGACGGAGCTGTGGATGGCGTAGGACTTGAGCCCACTCTTCACTATTCGATGGGTTGTTGACCCGCTGAGGGTCAACTTTAGAGGCGGTCGTAGCTATCCTACTGGGCGGTGGAGTGAAAGTAAACGTAGACAAAGTGCGATAGGATGGTTTACCCACGTTGCAGGCTCGCTGGTTGGCTCACTCTTTAACGGCTTTTTTTTCGTTTGGGTAATGTAGATTTTTAGTTTGTTCTGTCGTCGCCTTTGTTGGATTTGGAAAGTGGTTATCCTTTGACTGGGGGACGCTGGGTTCGCGGAAGAGAACCTGTGGACGCTGAGATTTAGGATCTGGTTGGCTGTCGAGTGTGCAGGCCGGATAAGAGGACGGTGGGTGTACGGTTCGAGAAGGCAGAAGGACGACTTTATTTCGGCGGACAATATCAAGTAAGTTGGGCTTTTCGACCGGTGGACATGATGCTTGTTCATTGGTAACACTGGCGGGCTAGCAACTTTATGGGAAAGCCAAACACCTGAGATTTCCAACTTTATGAAAATTTTCAACGGCGAAACAGGTTGAGATTCAACTTTATCCGGTCTGCCAGTTGAGACAATCTCATCTGGTCTCATTACTAGAACGGCATTGATTGGTAATCTTGTCAGGTGCGATCGGACAGTTCGCTGCGGTTTTGGGTAGTGCTGTAAGGAAGATCGGTAATTTCCTGTGCGAATTGGTACCGTAAATTTGATGGAAAGGGGTCTCGGTGTGTTGTGAGCCGCAGTTTTCTACCTCGAACGCGTCTTGGTTTGATCATTTGATGGGCATTTCTCAGTCTGTTTTATAGGTTGTGGTTTTGGTAACGGGATATGGTTTTTATTTCTGCTGGTTCAGTATTTCTGTGGAGTTGTCTGCTTGGTGTTTGTAATGGTTATCTGTTTTTTGCGCGGCAAGTGATCATTGGTGGGACCCAAACGAAGTGACTAGCAGATGCAGTGACGCAGTGTTGTCTATTCGTGATCTTTCTGGTAAACAGTTGTTCGTACTGCTTTGGAACGTGTTACTTTTCAAAACAATGAGACGACTCAGAGTTTACGAGAAAGGTCAAAGATTCAGACGACCCTGAGTCTGACGGTTGAATGAGGTTGTTAGAAGTGGTTGATTTGTATGTCTGGATTCGTAAACATGGGCAGACAATGTATTGCTATTTGAAAAGAACAAAAGTTTCAGTATTTTGTTTGTAACGTTTTGCATTTTGCGTTGTATTCGAACGGACATATGTTTCCAGTCAACACGATGGGCCGTGTTGACGGTTTGTTCTATGGTTGCTGGCGGTTTGTTCTGTTTAATTGTGTATGCAATTGGCACATGTCTGGACAGGTACAGCCATGATTGAATCAGCTTAACAAAGCGATAGTTTCCGATGAAAAAAATTACTGATTTGCAGTACTGAATTTGTGACGAAAGGAGACGGCGATCGGTGGAGCAAAGTTTGGCAATATATCAATGCGATCATCGTTTTATTGGTCACGACAAACCTGATTTCGTGACGATACGTCGTGACGAACCAAATCGACGAGCATTTTGTTTTTGGTTATGGACTGTACCTGTTTTATATAAAGTTGTTTTTGGGCATGGACCTGGGCGTTTTAGAGTGTTGATATGTCGTTACGGTGGCCAGCGTACGTGATGGAAGTTCCTTATTTCGTAGAGGTTTTTTTGAGATTTCGTTGATGATGGGTTGACAGTGTTACTGTACAACAGCGTTTCCATTATAAACTGTAACAGGGCCTGCTATTCATTATGCGATTTATTAGTCGTTCATTTATTGACGGCTGTTTTGGATGTTTATGAGGTTTCCACTCCACTCAAACCGTTTCTCGGATTGGTGGCTGATTTTGGTTGAGTGTGACTATCATGTTATTTCAATGGTGGGAATAAATAGAAGTATGTTTGCGCAAAATGGCAAAGGGTTTTTCAGGTGAAGCTGACAGCGAATTGGGAAAATGGAGGACGACGACGGCGGAATGGAGGCACACATGGATGGAGGCGAAGGAGAAAAAGATTACGCGAACCGTTTGGAATGGATGCAAGAAAAGTTTCGTCATCCTTTCGTTAGCCACGGGCTGTCCCGGCGTGGGCAGATTAAGTTGGTGAAGGCCGTTGAAAAGCTGCACATGAATCCTTCCGCGGAGTATCTCGCGGACAAAACGCGGGAGCAAGAAAGT
>CASBQM010000410.1 GCA_949127645.1 Synechococcales cyanobacterium PMM_0036 | reverse complement strand
CCCGTGGAGGTCGAAACGCCCGAGCTGCCGTTATTGAGCGACCAAAGAGCACCGCCGCCGGCACCAATGTAGAAGCCCTCATACGGCGTGTAGACTTCCTGCGCCTGGACGACAGCCGGGCAAGCTGCCAAAGCAGCGACGAGTAGTATAATCTTTTTGTCCATGAGCCATCGCTCCCAAGTTAAATTCTTGTCCGCTCATTATAGTGTGATCTCAAATTGGAAAATAGCACAGCTCGGCTCATTTGTTCATCGTGCGGCAAGAAAAATATGAATCACGCAGGCGCCGTGGTTTTTGGGCAACATTGCAGTCTTATAATACACACAATAATAGTATATTTTGGACAAAGGGGACTGCAGATACCGGAAATTTGAATCTGTATCCTTGGTGCAACCCTATATGAATGGTTGGCCCACGCTAAATTCATGCACGCCAATGTGGCCGACAGAGTGTGACTAGAGGATTGTTGGCGGTGAGTCCTCCGAAATTCCGCATCGCCTTAATGGGCGCCTCTCATTTCCATATGGCATTTCGCAATGCGACGGGTACTAATCAACCCGTTCTCAGGGGGCAATGGAAAGCCGATGACCAGGGCCAGAAGCAACTTAGTAGACGGCCCTGACTATGCCCAGACGGCTCTTATTCGACGTTTCTGGTCTGCTGAGTTGGTATGCTTATTTTCGACATCCGTCCGGCATTCAACGCGTTACTGAACATCTGTTGAGTTCCAGTACCATCCAAGGCTACGAGCATATCGAGTTTGTCGCGAGGGCCCTCGGCAGCGATGCGTTGTATGTGGTAGATCGCGATGTGCTCGAGAACCTGTGCGACCTTCAGCACAGGCCTCTTGGCATTGCCAAACTGCGTGGCATCTTCGCCCAAAGCATGCGTTTTGCTTCTCGGGGCAAACTACGGCCCGAGTTCAGGTACTTCCATCTACCCTACGTCGTTGGCGGCGCCTTGGGTCTGGAGGCGGTGATCCAAACGCTTTTTTCCGGCCAAATTGCAAGGCGGAAACCGGCTCTTAGGGCTATCGTGGCTCCAAGTGCATCGGATACGTTCTTCAACCCCGGCGATTTCTGGTGCCATGATGGCTACGTCGGATCGATGATTGAAATGAGAAGAAGAACAGGCATGCGCTATGTGCAGCTCGTTCATGATCTGTTCGCGCTTGATCGTCCCGACTGGATACATCCTCAGTTCGGTCACGTCATTACGGGAGAATTTGGACGGCTTGCTCCGCATGTCGACAGATGGCTCGCCACATCCAAGTTTGTTCAATCCACGTTGTCGGGTTATCTCGTCATGCATGCGCTGCAAAGGCGTCCGATCGACGTCATTCCGATGGGGTGGGACGCCTTGGGAGCGCCATCGGGGAATGCCGATCTGGATCGTGGCCAGCAGGTCCTCGGGAAATACGGACTTTCTGGCAAGAAGTACATTCTCCACGTTGGCACGGTCGAGCCGCGAAAAAATCTGATGTCGCTTATCGAAGCCATGAGCGACTTGCGAAAGCAGAGCTCAGCACCGATTCCATACTGCGTCTTGGTTGGACGACAAGGTTGGCGATCGGAAGGTATTCGAAGACACCTGGAGTCCACACAGTTCGAAGACGGGATGGTCGTGTGGCTCAAAAATGTTTCAGACCGCGAACTCGGCGCCCTATACCGCGGCGCCCAATTCGCTGTGGTTCCCAGCACCATAGAGGGATGGGGATTGCCAATTCGAGAAAGCCTGGCACACGGACTGCCTTGCATTGCCTCACGTGTCGGGGGCATGGAAGAAGCGGGACAAGATCTTGCCGCCTATTTCGAACCCGGCGATGTCGATGGGTTGAAAACAGCCATTGCGTACTGGATCGACAACGAAGAAGCGTTACAGCATGCCCGCAGTCGGCTCGAAGTCCATTTCAAGTCGGAAGCCAACTCTCTCGGCTGGGACGCTGCCGGTGCAGCGGTCTTGCGGGCAGCGTTTGAGTAGTTAACGCGATGTCTGCCAGTCGACCTTTGGCGACATTCAATCCTAGCCAGCATCGTCTTCAAGAGGCTTCCCATGGCGTCTCGCTACTGACTTTACTGGTTCAAGGGAACTCCGCACATCTGTTGCAAGCCCCATCCTGGCAAGACCCTTAATCGCCATCCACGTGGTGTCGAGTTCCCACCATCTATGGCCATGACGGGCTGACCTGGGTTCAGCATGATGGTTGTTGTGCCAACCCTCGCCGTGGGCCAGGACGCCGACGAAAAGATTGTTGCGACTCCGGTCGGGCGTTTCGTAGTTGCGATATCCCCAGAGGTGACAAACCGAGTTAACCGACCAGGTTATGTGCCAGACAATGACCGTACGGACGAAGACTCCCCAGGCCAGTATACTCAGCCCGAATCGCACACTTTCGCCGATCGTTCCCCCGGCGAATAATTCGACGGCAAAGCCGGCCGCAAAATAAACGCCCCAGGAAGCGACGGGGACCCAAAAGCACCAGCCGCCTGTTTCCAGCCAGGCGTAAAACTTGTCCTTCATCAAGTCTTTGGCATACCGGTTTGTCACGAATGACGGGTCGGTATTTGGGTCGTGGGTCAGAATCCATCCGACATGGGCCCAATAAAATCCTGATCGTGGACTATGGGGATCCTGAGGATCGTCGGGAGACTGATGGTGGCGACGATGAATGGCGACCCAATAAGCCGGGCCCAACTGCAAGCAGAGCACGCCAAAAAGTGCGAATAGATACTCCAGCCACTTGGGGCAGGAAAGGCTCCCGTGAGCGAGAAGGCGGTGGTACCCGAGGTTAATGCCCAACATGGCGAAGAGGTAGTAGCCGAGGACAGCGACGACGACTCCAGTCCAACTGAAGAAGTATGGCGTGAAGGCAAGCAGGGTCGCCGCGTGATAGAGGGCAATTCCGAACACCCGGAACCACACAATACGGATTGGCTTCAGGTCCGGGTTGCCGAGCGTCGCGAGGGATTTAATGCTGGCACAAAGACGGCGACATGACGTCTCCCTTCATACAGTTCGCTAGCAGGAATGTTACCAGGGCGCCATGGGCGCCCTTGTCGGGGCGAAGTCTGTGGCCCCGCGCACGGCGAGTACAGCACGGTCAGCCAGGACGATATTGAACATTGGTCCGCTTCAGACCTGGATCAACGGGCATCGAGCCATTTCAGGTGACGGCTCGCGGCATTGCGTAAGCTCCGTCGACATCAGCCTTTCTTTGGTGTGCGGCGAAACTCCCGCTGGCCCGGCAACAGGCTGTGCCATGCCGCCCTGCACGCTATCGGGATCAATGAAAGTTGCAGGCACCACATGAGCCCGATGTCGACGGCAGACCTCAAGGTGAGCTTGCGGCCCACCATCCTGATGGCGAGAAGGGCGCCGATCGTCTTTGCCAGGACGATGAACGTCAGCACTCCGCAGAGAGCCGCCAGAAGCAGCGCCGCGCCGGGTGCGCCGGAGACTTCGCTCCAGGCGACACAGCCCGCGAGGGCAACAAGCAACACGCGAACCGTGGCATGAAACTGCGACAGAAGAAAAAACACCAAGGACTGGTGCCAGGCAAAATGGCGATGAAGTGTCCTTGGCCAATGACGAAACTGCTGGGCAGTCCCGGTGCCCCAGCGCAATCTTTGCGCCGACAATACCGCAAAGGACTCGGGAAGTTCGCCAGCCACGGACACAGTTGCGAGGAACCGGCTGCGCCAACCCTGTGCAAATGCGCGAAGGCTCAAATCGAGATCCTCCGTCAGCGATCGACCGCTCCATCCACCGGCATCATCGATCGCGGCGCGGCGCCACACGGCACAGGTGCCAGAAAATGTCATGGGAATGCCGGCCCAATTGCGAGCGGCATGTTCGTAGGCAATGAGTGTATCCAGTTCCACGGCCTGCGCCCGCGTGAGCCAATTGTGCTGGCGATTGCGGTAGTCAAGCCGCGCCTGGACAAATGCGGTTCGAGAGTCGGCCAGCAGGATGCCCATCACGTCGCGGATGACCCCAGGCTCAGGCCAATAATCGACGTCGAAGACGGCGACGTAGTTGGCAGTCGTGAGCTGAAGGCCTTCGCGCAGCAGACCCGCCTTGTAGTCCGATCGGTCAACGCGACTGTGCAGAGATATCCTGGAACCTTGTGCCGACCACGCCGCGATGCGCTCGGCCGCCAAGCGTGGCGTTTCGTCCGTGCTTGCATCGTCGAGGACCTGGATCTCCAGTCGGTCCTTTGGCCAATCGAGACCGCAGGCCACATCGATCGCGCGCGCGACCATCGACGCTTCGTTGTGGACGGGCAGCTGGATGCAGATCAAAGGCTGCTGATCGGGTTCGCGGGACAATTGGTCAAGCTCGAGTCGCTCACGGGCCAACCGGCGCTTGCCCTCAAAGACGTGCACGAGAATCAAATAAATATCGCCGGCCGCGAGTGCAGCGATATAGACCGCGAGTCCCAGACCAAGAGTGGTGATCACGTGATTGGATTTCGAAAGGATCTCATTCAACTCAAAGCGCGCTACGGGTGCAATACATTTGCCGGATCATCGCTCAGACACCTGCCTTCGGTGTCCGTACGAAGTTGCCATGGTCGCCCAGCAGCCCCTTGAGGAAGGACAAGCCCGTGACAGGCAATAAGACCGCATTCAGGACCCACATCAACATGACGTCCAACCAGTATCGGAT
>CASBQM010000409.1 GCA_949127645.1 Synechococcales cyanobacterium PMM_0036 | reverse complement strand
GGAGCAGAGCCAATGATCAAGCCAACTCACCCTAGCGAAATGGGCGATTTTCAGCGCGGATTTGCTCACCTAGCGCTGCGTGCCCCCGTAGAGGATTTAGCGATCTTACCTGTGGCGATCGCCTCCCACACCGAAACGACAAACTCTGCTGTGCCCTTACAACTTCTGAGCGTTTTTGACCCTTCAGAGCCGCTGTTTCAACAATCAGGATGGCATCCTATGGTAGTTTACCAGCGGGTTGATGTGTTGATCGGTCATCCGGTTTGGATTACGCCTGCCCAGCGCGACGGCTATAAGGGCAAACAGGCGAGGTCGGTGGTGGCAGATTTGAAAGCTGAATGTCAATCTGAAATTGCTGGCTTGCTTCGCTATGGGCAATAGCTACAGGCAATAGCTACAAGAAACAACCGTTACGGGTCATAACTCGAATGCGCGATGCTCACTCCTCTCCCTATTTTCGTGTTCCTCGTCCGATTAATCCTCAAGCGCCTCTGTTCATCTACTTACCAGGAATGGACGGAACGGGACAGCTCTTGAGTCGGCAACTCGCAGGTTTAGAACAAGCTTTCGATATTCGTTGTCTGACCTTGCCATCGGGTGATCTAGCCCCATGGGATCAGCTCACAGAGCAGGTTGTTCACTTAATTGAAGCAGAGCTAGAGCATGGTGCCCAGCAGCCTGTCTATCTCTGTGCTGAATCTTTTGGCGGCTGTCTGGCGTTGAAAGTCATGGAGCGATCGCCTCACTTATTCGATCGCTTAATCTTGCTGAATCCAGCGACCTCTTTCAAGCAGTCCTTTTGGATCTATTGGGGATCGCATCTGATTCAGCCCGTACCCAATCTGGTTTATCGGGCTTCCTGCGTTAGCTTTTTGCCTTTTCTCGCTGCTCTAGAACGCATCGAAACCAGCGATCGCCGTGCCCTGCTCAACGCCATGCAGTCTGTGACTCAAAATGCCTCGATCTGGCGAATGTCGCTGCTCCGAGAATTTGAGCTCAGCGACACGGCGATTCGTAACATTTGCCAACCCGCGCTCATTGTTGCCAGTCAGCGCGATCGCCTATTGCCATCTGTGGACGAAGGGAAGCGATTGGTAAGCCTTATGCCCAATGCACGGATGCATCTTTTGCCAGAGAGTGGTCATGCTTGTCTTCTGGAATCTGCGGTGGATCTTTACGATATCTTAAAAGTTAACCAGTTCATCCAGCCGTCCTGCAGTGACTCCTCTAGCGGTAGTGACTCCTCTAGCTATAGTGAAGCGGTAAGCAGTAAGGAATCTTTAGGCACAACCCCCGGTTGACTTGCAAAACTCAAACCGCCCTCACCGCAACCCTTTCCCAGAGCGAGAAAAGGGCTTCAAACTCAAGAAACTTTTTGGCTCCCCTTCTCCCGACGTGGAATTATGGAACCTCTACAAGACATCAGTCCAGTCAGTGTACGGGTACTCACTCCCGCTGATGCCGAGGCATACCGCTCCGTGCGTCTGCGAGCGCTTCATGAAAAACCGCCTGCTTTCGGTTCACTCCCCGAAACCGAGCCAGACCTCTCCAAGACTGCCGCAAGACTAGCGGAAAGCAACGATCGCTTCTTCGGAGCGTTTCAAAGCGCACAACTCATCGGTATCATCCGGCTTCCTCGCCACTCAGCACCCAACGAGAAGCATCGTGCTTATCTGGCAGGACTCTATGTCCTACCTCGCTTTCGTCGCCATGGCTGTGGCAGAGCGCTTGTCCGCGAGGCGTTAAGTTGGGCAGTGAAGACTCCTGGCATCAGAAGGATTAATCTCACGGTCGTGACTCAACAAGAAGCGGCGATCGGTCTTTATCAGTCATTGGGCTTTCACACCTATGGCACCGAACAGGAAACCTTTTCGAGAGACGGACAGTTCTATGACGAGTACCTGATGACCCTAGAACTCAATTCTGCTAATTTAGAACCTGCAAGCTGAAAACTGACAGACTTCCAGAGCGATAAGAATTAGAGCGATAGGAATTAGAGCGATAGGAATTAGAGCGATAAGAATGCAAAAGACGCTCTATGCTTGAAGAGGAAGTCTTGCTGTCGGGCGGCACTATGCAAATTTATTTAGATTACAGCGCTACTACCCCCACTCGACCTGAGGCGATCGCCCTCATGCAGCAAGCCCTCACCCAGGAGTGGGGCAACCCTTCTAGTCTGCACCAGTGGGGCGGACAGTCTGCCACATTGCTAGAGCAAGCCCGGATGCAGGTCGCCGATTTGATTAATGCTCAGGCAGAGGCGATCGTCTTTACCTCCGGCGGCACAGAATCTAACAATTTGGCAATCATGGGCGTAGCGCGGCAGTACACTACCCCGCAGCATATGATTATTTCTAGCATTGAGCATTCTGCGATCGCTGAGCCAGCCCGTCTACTCAAGCGTTGGGGTTGGCAGGTAAGTTGCCTACCCGTCAATGCTCAAGGCAGAATTGACCCGCTCGATCTGAAGGCGGCGCTGCGATCTAACACGGTGCTAGTCTCTATCATTTATGGACAAAGCGAAGTGGGAACCTTGCAGCCGATCGACCTTCTGGGGCAAATTACCCGCGATCACGGTGCCCTCTTTCATACTGATGCCGTCCAGGTTGCCGGACGCTTGCCCATTGACGTGAAGCGCTTGCCTGTCGATCTGATGTCTCTATCGAGCCACAAGCTCTATGGACCTCAGGGTACAGGTGCGCTATATGTACGTCCCGGCGTAGAGCTAGTGCCCCTCTTGGGCGGGGGCGGGCAGGAATTCAAGCTGCGCTCTGGCACCCAGGCAGTTCCCATCATTGCGGGATTTGGCATTGCCGCAGAGCTTGCTGCCCAAGAGATGGCGACAGAAACGCCGCGATTGATGCAGCTCCGAGATCGTCTGTTTGATCAGCTTGCGGAAGTTCCGGCGCTCATACCTACGGGCGATCGCCTGCATCGGCTACCCCATCATGCGAGCTTTTATTTGCGCGATGCAGACGGCGATCGCGTCAGCGGCAAAACTCTTGTGCGGCACATGAATCTGGCAGGTATCGGCATTAGCGCGGGTTCTGCCTGTAATAGCGGCAAGCTCATTCCTAGCCCGATTCTTAAGGCGATGGGATGTAGCGATCGCGCGGCAAAATCAGGCATTCGGCTCAGCTTGGGACGACACACCACCGAGGCAGATAT
>CASBQM010000408.1 GCA_949127645.1 Synechococcales cyanobacterium PMM_0036 | reverse complement strand
GGGTAACTACACGGTTACATTGCCATCTGCGGTAAATTTAACTGCAGGCACTTACTGGATGTCTTTCCAGGTAAATATGAGTTTTGCAGCGGGCGGTCAGTGGTTCTGGGGTAATTTTGGAACAACCAATGTTGGTAATGAATACGCCTGGAGAAACCCAGGAGGCGGTTTTGCAACACCTTGTACAAACTGGGGCTATGGAGCCACGGGTTGTGCAGTAGGAGGTACAAACCGCAATAATATTTTCTCAGTTGTTGGTACATCGGTTACCCCGGGTGCTATTTCAACGGGTACTTTCTTATGGAGCCCTGCGGCAGGTTTAAGTTCCACAACATCAAACCCTGTTGCCTGTTCTGCAGCTAATACAACAACTTACACGGTAGTGCGTACAACGGTACCAGGTGGTTGTGTGGCTTCTGCACAGATAACTATAACTGTTAACAAGCGTCCAGTGGTTACAACACAACCGGTTGCGACTGTTGTTTGTTCAGGCTCAACTGCTACATTTACTTCGGGTGCAACCGGAACGGGTCTTACCTACCAATGGCAGGTAAGTACAGCGGGTTGTGCGGGTCCGTGGTCTAATTTAGCCAATGGTGCACCTTACTCAGGTGTAAATACGCCAATACTTGTTATTAACCCTGTAACCGGTTTAATGAATGGTTATGGATATCGTGTTATTGTAAGTGGTGCATGTGCGCCAATTGGTACTGCCAATATTTCTAATTGTGCCTTATTAACAGTTAATCCTTTACCGGTAGTTACTATTACCCCTGCAGGCCCTGTATGCGGAGGTGTTGCCGGTATCAACGGAACACAATTAAGTACAGCATCTGTTCCTCCACCTGTACCGGGTTCGGTAACGATAAATTCAGGAGCAATCAGTGTTCCTGTTCCTGATAATAGTGTGGCGGGCACAAGTTCTAATCTTACAATGGCGGGTATACCAGCTAATGCTACTATTACAGGAGCAAGGGCCACGTGGACAATGCCTCATACCTGGAACGGAGATATGGTATTTGTATTAAAATCTCCCAATGGCAGCATACTTAACCTTGACTACTATTTGTCAACAACAGGTGGTGCCGGTGCAACTACGGGTTTTGTAAACACGGTAGTAAGTTCAGCCGGTGTTAATGCCCTCAGCACAGGTACAGGTACTTATACCGGTACTTTTAAAGCTGATGCGGTTACCACCACCATTCCATTCGGACCATCAGGTCCAACCGGGCTTACCCCAACTGTATCTACGTGGACGCCCATGTATGCTCCTATTCCTAACGGAACCTGGACTTTGGGTATGTATGATGGCGGTGGTGGTGATGTGGGAACATTAACGAACTGGACAATGACAGTTGATTATACCACACCGGGTACAACCAACTCTACACTTTCGTATGTATGGTCTCCGGTGGCAGGTTTGTATACCGATCCACAGGCTACCATTGCTTACACAGGTACCAACACAGCTGTTGTGTATGCTGCACCAACTGTACAGACAACTTATACAGTAACAGCTACCAATACAGTTACGGGTTGTGTAAGTACAGCTTCGGTTCTGGTGAATTATACCCCACCAGCACCAACGGTAACACCAAACCCAGTGACGATGTGTTTGGGAGATCCTGCAGTTAAGCTGAAAGCATCTTCATCATCTTCAAGTACGGTTACCTTTAATTCGGGTACATTGGCTCTCCAAATTCCTGATGGTCCGGCAACATGGCCTCAAACTTTATTCCCTGGAGTTGCAACACCAAATCTGGCTGTTTCAGGTATTCCTGCAAATGCTACCATTACAGGTATGAGTGTTAAGTTAAACCTGACACATACTTACGTTTCAGATATGGTAATAGTTTTAAAAGCACCTAATGGTAATGTTTTCAATCTGGATGCTAATATTAACAAGACCGGTGTTGCAGGAGCTAACTTTATTAATACAATTATCAATTCAACAAGCAGCACTGCATTAAGTGCAGGCTTACCACCTTATACCGGTACATTCCGGCCGGATGCAGTAGGTGCTACCTATGTTGCATTTGGATTTACTTTCCCGGGAGGTCCTACTTCACCAGCGGGTTACATACCAACTGTGGGCGCATTCAACGGACTCTATTCAGTACCTAATGGTAACTGGACCTTGGGTATGTATGATTGGGGAGCAGGAGATTTAGGAACATTAACAAACTGGGAATTAACGATTAATTACACAGTGGGTGTGGTAGCCTCACCAGCGGTATGGACTCCGAATGGAGTTGGATCAGGATTATTTAATGATGCCAATGCATCGATTCCTTATTTGGGTACTCCACAGGATTCTGTATGGACAAAACCAACACCATCTGGTGTTTATAATTACCAGGTAACGGTAAATAATGTGATAAACTTTGCCGCTACCCCTGCAACACCAATGGCGGGGGGTAACGGTAATAACCTGGTTTCATTTAATGTTAAGAATAACAATGCCTTTGCTGTAACCCTGGCGGCTATAGCCAGTAATGCCTTTGGTTCAGGTGCAGTGGTGTCAAGAGCATTCTTCAAAACGGTAGGTAATGCGGGTAATCCCGGCCCTATCAGTGCAGCCAATGGCTGGAACCAGTTTGGTACAGCTAATAATACTGTTACAGCCAATACTTTAAACCCGCTGATGAGTGGTTTAACACTTTCCATACCTGCGGGAGCTACTTATGGTATAGCTGTGGATATGACGGGAGCTACCTTCCCTGCCTATACTAATGGTGCTGCTACAACAGTAACCTACAGCAATAATGGTTGCGATATTATAACCGGTGGCAACGTAGGATGGGGTGGCCCTGCTGCTCCTGGTACGCCGGCCAATAACCCACGGAACTTTAATGGTACTGTTACCTTCCTGGTATCTGGCGCTGGAACCTGTCAGTCACCGCCAAGAACAGTTATTGTAACAGTAAACCAGCCAACCACTATTACAACACAACCGGTTAGCCAAACCATTTGTACAGACAAGGTGGCTACATTCACGGTGGTTCCGGCTGGTACAGGACCATTCAGTTATCTGTGGCAGGTAAGTACAGATAATGGTAATACCTGGGCTACTGTAAATAATGGTGGTGTTTACAGCGGTGCAACTACAGCAACCTTAAC
This sequence comes from Synechococcales cyanobacterium PMM_0036, assembly GCA_949127645.1. Taxonomy (GTDB): domain Bacteria; phylum Cyanobacteriota; class Cyanobacteriia; order Elainellales; family Elainellaceae; genus Drouetiella. The sequence goes on along the minus strand of CASBQM010000408.1, from coordinate 836 downwards.
CATTACTGCACCACCTGTAAGTATGAGCGGATACCAATACCGTGTTATTGTAAACGGAGCTGCACCATGTGCAGCGGCAACATCAGGCAAAGCGATACTTACCGTTAACCCATTACCGGTTATTGCAATTACTCCTGTATACAGTGCCTTGTTCCCTGGTATGACGGCTACTTTAACTGCTACGGTAACACCCAATGCAGCAGCGAGCTACACCTGGATAAGGGATGGGGTTGTATTAACCAGCGGCTCTGCGGGTGTATTAAGCGGTATCAACAGCAACACACTGAAAGTTGATGTGGATGGTATGGGTCTTTACACTTTACGGGTTACCGATGTTAACGGATGTACCAATACATCGAACAGCGCTGTGGTTAAGGATTCAGCCAGCGGTAAATGTTTCATCTATCCTAATCCTAATCCTGGTAATTTCCAGGTTAGGTACTACAGTATTGCAGGCAACAACAACCTTCCAAGAGGCATCGTTGTTTACGATGCTAAAGGCGATAGGGTATTTGTACAGAACTACACTATCGGCAGACCTTACGACAGAATGGATGTTGACATGCGTGCTTTTGGCAAAGGGCTGTACTGGGTTGAAATTGTTGACAGAAATGGCAACAGGCTGACCATGTGCAGAGTAGTGATACAATAAAAAACATAACCAATCAGTTATAACCAATCCCCCGATACATTATCGGGGGATTTGTTTTACAATTTACCCGTGAATATCATTATTATACCGATTGTACTTTGTAGATAGTCCAACCGGTATTTACCAAAAGCTTACGCTCAAAGCCATCGCACATAATTTCACCCAACGCACATTGGCCTATTAT
>CASBQM010000407.1 GCA_949127645.1 Synechococcales cyanobacterium PMM_0036 | reverse complement strand
TTATCTTACTAATCTTCGCCCATAAACATTGTCTCATTTGCAAGAAATGTTTGCGGGTTTGCAGGTCAAGTCGTTCTCTGCTGACTCTAATACTCCTACTACAATGGCACTAGGCTCCTCTCAAGCGCTAGACTCCTCTCAAATAGTGGCGATCGTTTTTATACGGAAACTTGATGTTTATCACGGATAATAAAATGAATGCATCTCTTGTTTCTAGAAATATTATTCTTATAAAGGAGTAAGCAATGGTCATTCAGGAGGAGGCGCGATCGATTCCCTTGCAGTTGAAGCGAACCCTGCTAAAGCCTCAATTAACGGGGCGATCGCGCCGGATATGTCTAGCTTTGGGTGTTGCGACAAGTCTTTCAGCCATGCTAATTAGCAGCGAGCAGGTTTCAGCTTTTCCCACTCGACTAAGCCAGACAGCGTTAGTCAGCTCCTCGACCCTATATCCCGCTGTCGAAACTGCACAGATTTCTACGGGTGCCGACAATACTGCATGGCTCTATCAAGGCATTGTACAACTCTCCTATGCAGGAGTCATTGCCTGGGTGATTGCCCTGCTTCAGAATAGCGGCAAGTAAGGAGAGAGGTAATAGAGTGAGAATAGGTACAGATCTTTGGTAACTTAGCTCTCACCCCCTGACGATCCGCTCTCCAATTTCGTATGTACTTAAAAACTCTCCACCTTAGACACTTTCGCAACTACCGCGAGCAGCAGGTGGAGTTCGTTGCCCCCAAGACCATTTTGGTGGGGGAAAATGCTCAAGGAAAATCGAATCTGCTGGAGGCCGTCGAGCTTTTGGCAACCCTGCGATCGCACCGAGCCTTACGCGATCGGGAGCTAGTTTTAGACAGCACTCAAGCTGGACAAATTATGGCGGTGCTAGAGCGCGATTCTGGAACGATCGATCTGGCGATTACCTTACGCAGTAACAGTCGGCGCACGGTCAGCCTGAATGGAGAGGCGCTGAAGCGGCAGCTCGATTTTTTGGGCATCATGAATGCCGTGCAGTTCTCTAGCCTGGATCTTGATCTGGTGCGGGGCAGCCCTAGTGAGCGGCGCAACTGGCTGGATACGCTGCTCACTCAGCTAGAGCCGGTCTATGCCTACATCTTGCAGCAGTACAATACGGTCTTGCGGCAGCGAAACGCCTTGCTAAAGCAGCAGCGATCGCCACGCGGGGCGGAGGCTAATCCCCCTGACTCGACCCAGCTTGCTATTTGGGATGCGCAATTGGCGGCGATCGGCTGTCGGGTGATTCGGCGACGAGCCAGAATTTTGGAGCGGTTGGCACCTCTGGCACAACACTGGCATCAGGCGATTAGCGGCAGCCGAGAGCATCTAGAAGTTCGCTATGTGCCTAACGTGCAGCTTGAGCAGGACGACCCAGTGCTTTTGCAGCAAGCGTTTCTGGAAAAATTGCAGATGCGGGCGATCGCTGAGCAGCAGCAGGGCACAACGCTGGTGGGACCCCATCGAGACGAGGTAGAGTTCACGATCAACCAAACTCCAGCGCGGCAATATGGCTCTCAAGGGCAGCAGCGGACGCTAGTGCTAGCGCTGAAGCTGGCTGAACTGAAATTGATTGAGGCGATCGTTGGAGAGCCGCCGCTATTGCTCCTAGATGACGTGTTAGCAGAGCTGGATCTAAACCGTCAGAACAAGCTGCTAGAAACGATTCAAGATCGATTTCAAACCTTGATCACCACAACACATCTCGGCTCTTTTGATGCCCAGTGGCTCAAGTCCTCACAAATTCTCACGGTTCAGTCGGGGCAGATCGTAGCGTAATACAAGCACTGCCACACTAGACCTCTCGCAAATTAGAATCTTCAGATTTGCTTAGAGAAACCTGAATATATGTTCATAGGTTAGAGTAAACAGAGAATGAATTAGGGCAATAATGATAACGATAGTGACTCAAATGAAATGTGCTTGCGAAGCTTGCCCATGCGTGGTTGCTTTAGAAAATGCCATTCATAAAAAGGTAATTGCTGAAGTCAGGTACAACAGCCTCTAGCCAGCTCGCAGGCAAAAGCATCCGCAAGATCTTCAGCCAATTGTGAACTGTATCATTTGCATAATTCTGACAAGTCAATTGATGTCGAAGTCTTCACTCAGCTAAACCGTGATTTCAGATGTCTAATGATAACAGGCTCATCTCCATCTAGAAACTGATGTGAAGTCGATTGTACTTAAAGAGTTTTCCAAATAAGCTTATAGTATCTATCGCCAACTCTAGGCACGGAGATTCACAGCATGGCGATTTCCCCTCATCATTCTTCTAGCAATATTTGGCTTCCCTTACCGATCGCAGTCTGGCAAGACACCTATGAAACGCTGCATCTGTGGACACAGATTATCGGCAAAATTCGCTTAGCCTTAGCTCCCAAGCTCAACCATTGGTGGCACTCGACACTATATGTTACATCCAGAGGCTTGACGACTTCGACCATTTTTTATGGTACCCGCAACTTTCAAATCACCTTTGATTTCCTCAATCATCAACTTTTGATTGAAACGATCGATGGCACCACCAGAAAAATTGAACTTGCTCCTCGCTCTGTGGCTGATTTTTATCAAGCCGTGATGAGTGCTTTGAAGGAGCTAGGCATTGAGGTGAAGATTTGGACAATGCCGCAGGAAGTGGCTGAGCCAATTCCCTTTGAGCAAGACGATCGCCATGCTGCCTACGATCCGCAGTCTGTCCAGCGGTTTTGGCAGATTCTGGTGCAAGCCGATCGCCTCATGACGTTATTCCGTTCCCGTTACGTGGGCAAGTGTAGCCCAGTGCATTTCTTCTGGGGCAGTTTTGACCTAGCTGTGACTCGCTTTTCTGGACGACGCGCTCCAGACCATCCGGGTGGCGTGCCCCACATGGCAGATTGGGTGACGCGAGAAGCCTACTCCCATGAAGTCAGCAGTTGCGGCTTTTGGTTTGGCGGTGGTTCAGTCGAAGCCCTATTCTACGCTTACGCCTACCCCGCGCCAGAAGGCTTTAAGGATTATCTAATCCACCCTCAAGAGGCGTTCTACAGCACAGATATGCAAGAATTCGTCTTACCCTATGAAGCGGTACGTCAGGCGGATGACCCCGATGCAAGGGTGTTAGAGTTTCTGCAAAGCACTTACGAGGCGGCGGCTAATTTGAGCAATTGGGATCGCGCTGCCCTAGAATACAGTCCAGTCGTTAAGGGCTAACTTTTTGACGATGCTCCAGCATCTACCGCAATTCATCTACCACAATTCACATACCACAATTCATCCATAAAGGCTGCTGCGATCGTCCCTAATCCTGTAGCTGGTTTCAATGCCGAAGCGGTCTTTGCGAGGGTGATAGAGTTGATGAAGTGCCATAGTGACTTTTCTTGAGTGATTTGCGGTCTGCTAATACTACTTTGATTCACTCAGCAATGTTAAAAGCTGTTTGAAATATACCTCAGAAACGTTCTCTCAGATATTTAGCTTGACATCCATAAGAGTGTAGCTTGAGCCACTGTTTAGATTGCTCAAGCCTTCTATAGTCGATCGCAGTTAATCTTCCTTGAATGGTGCTTAATTGTGTTACTTAAGTTAGAAAAGGAATCTAGAAGTTGTGTCAGCTCAATACATCGGATTATGGAAGCGCGAATCTATTCAATGGGCAGATACATTCCCTTATGAAGATTCGATCGTCTTCTGGCTTCAGGCAGAACGATATTTTGCTGATATTCGGATTCCTTTGAATCAACCCTGTCTACCACCCCAAAAATCTTTATCGAACTTAGATCTATCTGAATTGCCCAAATTTGCTAAATTTAATGCGTTTGCGGGCACGATCGATGCCACTGAAAGCTGGATTCGCTGGAATCGCACCATCGATTTTAAGCCTGATCCAAGCCGAATTGACCAGGGCAGCGTTCATTTTGAAGGTGAGAATCTGATTGAAATAGGTGAATCTGAGTTGGGGGACGAGATCCAGCAGTATTTAGAAATTTGGGTGCCGCAATCTCAGGATGTTAGCGATCGCCTAGTGCTAGAGCTAGCTCAAGAGCTGAATACTACGACTCAAAGTGTTACCTATCCTAAAGCTCTCTGGATAATTGTAGGAGAACACTTTATTCGCCTGTACGACGATCGCTTTTATCCGCCAGATTTTGTCACACCCAGCGAAGTTTCGGGATCAGCGCTGAAACGGTTGATGCAATTCCATGCGGATTATGGCAAGCATTACGGCGACATTCCTTGGGAAATCATTTTATCCAACGATCCGAGCCGGATTGGTACCACCCTACAGGCAAAAGCGAACTACCACGCTCAGTGGTTAGATAACCTCTTAATTGAAAGCTGGACAGCTAGCACTGGAGAAGCGATCGAACATCATTGGAATGTGCGGGAGTCTACAGGAGACTTGCAATCAAGTCGCCTAACCTTTCTTGCACGAGGGCAGTGATTTGGCGATCGCGTTCCGTCCAAACTCTGGGATACCCAAACACGCAAGGCTCTAAAATGCCGTAGAGCTGACCGTCGTAATAGATGGGTGCATGAATGAGCGCCCGGTGCCCAAACCTTTCCTGTTCATAGGTTAGATTCACAATATCTGCCCCTGCAGTTTCAATGTCCTCTACAAATACGGCTTCTGAAGTGCGAAAAGCGATCGCCATCAGCGGATCTTTGGTCGCCACATCTCCTTCTTGAATCCAAGTGCCTCCCGTGAGATTGGGATACTCTGGACTACGGCTATAGCAGTGGGTGATGCGTCCTTGCCCTGTCTGAGGATGACGCAGATAGAGAAAACAGCGATCGCACTTCAACGCTTCACAGAGGGCTGGCATTAAGGCAGTACAAATCCGTTCAGGAGTTTCCTGATTGAAAATTTCTTCTAGGGCGATCGGCAATATGGACATCACGATAAAGCCATTGGCTCTAGTTTACTCATCTTTACTTAGCAATTCCAGCTCAGCAATTTCGGTTCAGCAATTCCAGCTCAGCAATTCTGGTTCAGCAATTCCGATGGACACCCCGGCTGCCGTCTTGCCTCTAAATATTCGCCAATAATCTGCTGGTATTGGCTCTGCCCAAACATTTTGTAATGTCCGGGATAGACGGTTTCAATCGGCAAATTCTGCAATCGCTCATAGCTGGCAACATAGGTGGGGATATGGCTGCAATGCAGTTCATCCAACAGCTCACCGTCATAAATGACATCCCCCGAAAACAAGTCTTTGGCAAGCGGGTCATAGAGGGCGATACACCCAGCCGAATGACCGGGTAGATGCATAACTTCAAAGGCACGATCGCCCAGATCCAACACATCTCCTTCTTGCAAAATCTGCGTAGGTTCTGATGCCGTCAACGTATACTGTTCAACGGTAAATTCGGCATAGGGTAGCTGCTCAAAGTGTTCTGGCAAGACCCAGCCCTGCTCAGGTTTGCACAATGCCTCATAGCTATCTCCAGTTCGCAAAGCCTCTGCTTCTGCCGCATGAATCGCGCGATGCTCAAATTCATGAATCCCTCCCGCATGATCAAAGTGAATGTGAGAGGCGATCGCCAATAGAGGCTTATCGATCACAGAAGCAATATATCGCCGCAAACTAGAAACACCTAATCCAGTATCAATGAGTAAATCCTGGGTACGACCCTTAATTAACCAAAGATTAGCTCGATTCCACCAGTAGTAGTGAGGCTCAGTAATGAGATAAAGGTTGTTACCGATTCGCTCTGTAGAAAACCAGTTCTCGCAGACAGATTTAGGATGGGTCACGCGCTCATCTAGTAAAGTATAAATAGCTGCTCTAGAGTGATTTTACGATCGAATCATCATACAAAGAACTGATATCCATCATTTCGGGAATCAGCTTCGATTCGTAGGCAACCTTGACCGTTAATTCAAAGTTCTTCATCACATTATTAGGGTTGCTAGCGTTAAAAGCGATCGTCTTGTTGCTCTCAATGTCAAACACTTTCACACCCGCAAGCTGCATTTCCATCTCTGCCGCCGAAACGCCCAGCTTCTCACCCGCAATTTTAATGGCTTCAGCATCTTTGCCATTCACAAGTTTTACAGCTTGGGCACAGGCTCGAATGTAAGCCTGGAGATCGGCTTTTCGCGTCTCGATTACCTTTTGTCGAGTCACGATCGTATCCGCAATCAGATTGGTATCTTTAGTGCTAAATATAAGTTTACCGCCTCCCTGTGTCGCAGCCTTACTCATCCAGGGTTCGTAGGAAACAGCCGCATCCACTCGCTTGGCTGCAAATGCTGTCGCCGCGTCAGCAGCAGTTAAATCCTTGATCACAATATCCTTTTCAGTCAGCCCTCCTTTTTCTAGGTAGGCGCGTAGCAAGACATTCTCAAACAGCAGGTTTTCTCGTCCTACGGTTTTTCCTTTCAGATCGGCGGGACTGTTGATACCACGTCCGATGATGCCGTCAGAACCGTTGGAGTAATCCACCACATAAATCATGCGGATAGTCGGATCTTTGTGGATCATCTCGATCGCATCCCCAGAGGTCGTAGAGGCAACATCTACTTTGCCCGCCAGAAATCCAGTAATTAGCTCACTGGCGCTCTGAAAAAATGTTTCCTGAACAGTGATACCTGCCGCCTTGAAAAGATCTTTCTTCATAGCGACATAGTGACCGGAGTATCCTGGCCATGGGCTAATGCCAGCAATTAAGGTTTGAGAAGCCGCTGAAGAACCAGACGGCTGGGTGCAGCCGTGAAGCGCCACTCCCCCAGCCAAGCCACCTACTAGCCACAGCGCCTGACGACGCGAAATTCCTTGGGGGAAACCATTCATGATCTAAGACTCCTTACCGCGCTCACAAGATTGACCTTAAGAAGTTATTAAACTGAGTTCTGAACGATAGAAATGTTAGGAGAGATACAATCTCTTAATTAAAAAATAGGAATGACATCGTGATCATGAGGCGAGTCACCAAACTCTATCTCAATTTTGCTCAAAATTTGCAGAAAAATGAATCCATGAATTTACAGCTTAGTTTTCTCAAAGCTGTTCCTTTCAGTTCTAGTGTTAATATCCTGTAGGGGTACCCTAGCGATATTATCCAACGGTTGAGTTAGAACCTTTCTTTCTCAGGCAAAACCACAGACCTATTGCCATCAGCACTGCGGCTACCAAGAGCTGTGGTGTGATCGGTTCTCCTAGCGTGATTACGGCTAAAACTGCACCCGCGAACGGGAATATCGAGAAGAATGCTCCAACTTTAGAGGTGCCGAGCTGCCGAAGCGCCAAAATGAAGCAGAAGTAAGTGAGACCAATAGAAATAAATCCAGCGATCGCAATGGCTCCTGCGATCGCTGGGCTGGGTAGGGGGTTGCCTATGGCAAATGCAAAAATTACGTTGAGACTGCCGCTGACAAAGTTCTTCATCATTGCCACCTGTATGACATCTCTAGCAGCAACTTTATGGGTGAGATTGCTAGAGGTTGCCCAGCAGATGCAAGACCCCACAATGGCTAACGCTCCCCAGGAAAACCTGAGAGTAGAATCCCCTGTCCAGACTAAAATAATGCTGCCAGCCGTGATGATAGCCAGTCCTATTGCAGTTTGCGAATTGAAGGCTTCTCGAAAGACAAACCAGGCAATTAATCCTGTAAATACCCCCTCTAGGTTCAGCAGTAGTGACGCGGCGGCGGCTGTGCTGTTGGCAATGCCATAAGCCTGCAAGACCGAAGCCATCAGCGAACCTGCAAAAATTGAGCCAAATAGCCAGTACCAATCTTGCCTATTCATGAGGTTGGGAGTGGATTGATGGCTCATGACTCGACGGAAGAGATAAACGATCGCCATGCCCAAGCCTGCCCCCAGATCGAGCAAACCAGCCAGCAGCCAGGGTTCGACCTGGCGCAGAAATGTTTTGGATAGGGGGATCGTCAAGCTGTAGAATAGCGGAGCTGCGATCGCAAAAGCAATGCCAGGTGACAACCGTCCCAAAGGTCTGCCAAACAGTTTTTGAAGCATCTCAATTTTTTATCTTGAGCAAATTCAGCCTAAGTGCGGCTGAAACATCTAGTGACGAGTCTGATCTGCCCAAGGGGTGAGATGTTGAGAAATCCACTTTAATCCATAGTCAATCACTAGACCGATTAAGCCAATGATTGCGATGCAGAACAAAACTTTGTCTGTTTGCAGAAATCGTTGCGCCTGAACAATCTTGAAGCCTAGACCGCTTTGAGCTGCAATCAGTTCAGCAATGACTAGATAGTTCCAAGCTCCAGAAATATTGACGCGCAGGGTGTCGAGTACGCTAGGGAAAGTTGCAGGAATAATTACCTTAAACAGCGCGTCACGACGATTAGCCCCCAGAGTATAGGCAACGTTAATCATTTCGTTGGGAATGAATTTAACGGCATCGGCAACCATAATTGCATTGTACAAAACCACGCCTAGGGTAATAATTAAAATCTTAGATTCTTCGCCCAGTCCAACCCAAATCACGATCAGCGGCACAAACGCCGTAACGGGCATATATCGAACTGTGCCCACGAAGGGAGCGAAGAGACTATTCATACTGCCAAACGTGCCCATGGCGATCCCCATAGGTACACCGATTAGAGCTGCCGCAAGGAAACCCGCCAACACTCGACCACAGCTCACCCAGATGTCGTCAATCAGATTATCCTGCATAAACAGGTTATAACCTGCTTGCAGCACTGCCGTGGGCGTTGGCAGAAATATGGATGGCACCCATCCGGCATAGCTAACGATCGCCCATAGCAGCAGCGGCACCGCCAGAGACGCCATCACCACCAGCAGTGCCAGCTTGCGAGGAAATCCCTGACGAATATTCCAAAACACAGAAGGCTGAAGATAGCGATACTCACGCGGTGCATCAGCAAGGGACACATCAGAGCTAGGTTGATTGAAACTAGATTGAACCACCGGCTGTATTCCCTCCATCAATAGATAAACAGCTTCCCGTTGCATATTCGGCATGAGCCAAAAAATAGGCGGCTTCCGCTACCTCCGCCGCAGAAGCAAAGCGTTGAATCGGCAGCATTTCCTGCCAATGCGCCATTTCTGCGGCAGACATTCCCGCCGTCATGGGAGTATCTACTGGCCCAGGGCAAAGGGCATTCACCCGCACTCCCTGCCGCGCATGATCGAGCGCCATGGCTTTGGTCAAAAGCACGACTCCCCCTTTGGAAGCACAATAGGCAGCAAGATTTCGTCCTCCAGTAAGTCCGGCATCTGAGGCGACATTGACGATCGATCCCTGTCCGCGATCGACCATGTGCTTGAGAACAGATTGATTCACCAAGTAGGTTCCCTTGAGGTTGATATCAATGGTTTCATCCCATTGGGCTTCAGTGGTGTCTAAGATGGTGCCTGCATGGGCAATTCCGGCGGCATGAATGAGTGTATCAATGTGTCCCCACGCAGCGATAACAGCATCCACCATTTGATTAACTTCTGCCAAAATAGCCACATTAGCCGTGATTGACATAACTGTGCCTCCTGCATTGGCGATCGCATCTCTAACTGCTTCAAGGGGCTGAGTTCGCCGAGCCGCGATCGCCACCTGATATCCCCGTTGAGCAAACAGCATTGCCGTTGCTTGACCAATTCCCGAATTTCCTCCAGTGATGAGTGCGACAGCCATAGTTTAGAAGACACTAGAAGAAACAGGTTAAAAACTAGAAGAATTTAAGGTAACGTTGCAGTTCCCAATCGGATACATGATTGTGATACTCATGCCATTCCTGAGTTTTGAAATCTATGTAGGTTTGATACATCAACGCACCCATTACCTGTTCACTCAACGGATCGGTGGAAAAGGCGGCGATCGCCTCTCCCAAGTTACGCGGCAGGAAATTAATGCCCATCTGCGCAAGCTGATCCAGAGAGTGCTCATACATATTCTCGGTATGGGGTTCACCCGGATCAAGCTGCTCTTTGATCCCCTCTAATCCAGCCGCCAAAATCATTGCCGCCCCCAGGTAGGGATTGCTAGAAATATCGGCAGCACGGCACTCAACCCGACCACCCCCCAAAGGAATCCGCAGCATATTCGTCCGGTTGTTGTCGCCATAGCAAATGTAGACAGGTGCCCAGGTGAAACCCGACATACTGCCTCTAGGAACGAGCCGTTTGTAGCTGTTGACCGTGGGGGCAATGACAGCGCAGATCGCGGGGGCGTGTTTGAGCACCCCGGCGATAAACTGGTAGCCCAGCTTAGACAAACCACAGCCTCGCGGATCGTCAGACTCCTCGAATAGATTGTCTCCGGTGTGGAGGTCAGCTAAAGACATATTGTAGTGTGCCCCGCTGCCCGTGCGATCGGCAAAAGGTTTTGGCATAAAGGTAGCGAAATAGCCGTACTTTCTGGCAATTTCCTTCACCATTAGCCGGAAAAAAGTGAGGCGATCGGACATCTTTAAGGCATCGCAGTAGGCAAAATCTGTTTCAAACTGACCGTTACCGTCCTCATGATCAAAGGAATAGACATCCCAGCCCAGGCTATTCATAGCTTCGACAATTTCAGTCACCCAGGTGAAGTTGTCTAGCAGACCTTGAACGTCGTAGCAAGGCTTGGCTAAAGTGTCCCGATCGCTCACCGGAACAATCGTCCCAGCTTCAGTTTCCTTGAGGATAAAAAATTCTGTCTCAATGCCCAGATTAAAGGTGAAACCCATTTCGGCAGCTTCCGCCAACACCTTTTTTAAGATGCCTCGACAGCAAGCCTCGAAGGGTTTGCCTTTTAAATAAAGATCACTTGCAAACCAGGCGATCTGCGAGTTCCAGGGCAAAATGGTTGCTGAATCGGGATCGGGACGGGCAGACACCTCCTCGTCGCTCACCTCTTGAGGCACGCCATCCAACGCGGCTCCCGTAAACAGCTCTGATCCCGCCATCATTTGCCCCATGTGGGAAAGCGGCACCGCTTTTGCTTTGCACATTCCATGAATGTCTACAAAGCTTGCCAAAGCATATTTCACGCCCTGATCCTCTAAGGATTGCTTCAGCGCTTCTAGTTCAGGAGTTTGGAGTTCAGACATCTGGAATTATCAAAACCGAATAATTGCGGTGACTAAGGTTTCACGTTGAGGAAGCGATCGCGTTCATGATCAGCTCTTGAAACAAATGCGTTCCCATTTCACGAGTTGGAGAGAGCCGCCCCTGTTTGTAGCCCATGGATTGAATCCGCATTTGCACAGCAGGCAGCAACTCTAGATCCTCTTTTTGAATATTATCGAAAAGCTCAATCAGCGGCTCTAGATTTTCAGCAGAGGTTGCCGCCTCCGTGTCAGGAACCAGCCAGTCCCAGCGGATGCGGGTGCGCTTGGGTCCCTGCGGATCAATCAGATAAATAATGGCGCAGGTGGGAGAGATAATCCAAGCGAAGTTAGGAAAAAAGCTGACGGTTGAAACGCCTGCCATTTCTCGATCGTTCAGCCCACCGATGTAAAGGTTGGGGTCAAGGCTAATCGGCAGGTCGTCATTGCCCACAAAAGGCGTGTATTGAAGATAGTAATGATGCCTCGCCTCTGCTTCAACGCTCTGATAGTACTTTGCCAAAATCGGATGAACAGACGGTTCGTGATAGCTCTCGGTGTTATTTTCTACATAGAGCTTCCAGTTAGTATCTGTCCAGTAGTCAATGCTATGGACTCGCTTCCAATCCCGTAAGCGATACCGTTGGAACATCTCAGGCAGTTCACCCATCTGCACCTGGAGCGGTTCACAGTCGGGATCAAGATTGACGAAGATAAAGGATTCCCAAATATCCACCTGAACTGACGTAAGCGCATGATCAGCAATATCAAAACCCTCCGCCGTTTCCATATCTGGAATACCGCGCAGGTTTCCCTCTAGATCAAAACTCCAGGCGTGATACAGACAGGTCAGCCGATTGCATTGACCA
>CASBQM010000406.1 GCA_949127645.1 Synechococcales cyanobacterium PMM_0036 | reverse complement strand
GTGTCGCCTGGTTTTGATGCTAGGTATGGGCGGTGCGGGAAAGACGGCTTTGTCTGTAAAGCTGGCGGAGCAGATTGGCGATCGCTTCGAGATTTTGATTTGGCGCAGTCTACGAAATGCACCTCCCCTCCAGATGTTGCTGAGTGGCTTGATTTTGAGTCTTGCTCAGCAGCAGGCAGTATTGCCCAATCAGCTAGAAGCACAGTTCGCACAGCTCATGACGCTTCTCCGCCAAAAGCGCTGCTTGCTGGTGCTAGACAATGGGGAATCTATTCTACAGGGCAACGCTGGACAGTATCGGGAAGGCTACGAAGCCTACGAGGAAATGTTTAGCAGAATTGCAGAGGGGCGGCATCAAAGCAGTATGGTTTTGACGAGTCGAGAGCAGCCTAGGAGTCTGACCGTTCAGATGGGAGGCACAGCGCGATCGTTCTCTCTCAGCGGACTACCTTCTGCCGAAGCAAGGCAGCTTTTGGCAGCAAAAGGTTTAGTCGATACCGAACAATCATCTCAGCAGCTTGTTCAAACCTATGGCGGCAATCCTTTAGCGCTCAAGATTGCCGCCGCAACCATTTGCTCTACTTTTAGCGGCAGCATTAATCAGTTCTTGCAGCAGCAAATTGCCGCCTATGGAGGCATCTGGGATCTGCTGAGTCAACAGTTCGATCGCCTCTCTACAGTTGAACAGCAAATTATGTATTGGCTGGCAATTGAGCGAGAATGGGTCACATTTGCAGAGTTGTCCGCAAATTGTATCCTCCCGATTGCCCAACGGCAGATGATTGAAGCGATGGAGTCCTTGCAGGGGCGATCATTGATTAAGGTTAGCGAAGCAGGCTTTACGCAGCAGCCTGTGGTCATGGAATACATGACGCAAAAGTTGATTGATCACTGCTACCAGGAAATCATATCGCAAACGCCAAATTTATTGAGAAGTCATGCGCTGCTGAAAACGCAAGTTCAAGATTACATTCGGGAGACACAAGTTCGCCTAATTTTACAGCCCTTAGCCCAAAAATTACTGGCTGAGCTAAACGGAAAAGAGACTATAGAATTTTTGCTCAGTCAGATAGTGGATACACTACGAGGGAAATCATTGTCTTACACAGGATATGCGGCAGGAAACGTTATTAACTTGCTCAATATTCTAAAGTCCGATTTGAGCGATCGCAATTTTTCTCAACTGGCGATCGCTCAAGCCTATTTCACCGAAGCGACTCTACATCGCACCAACTTTGCAGATGCCACTCTACATCAGTCTACCTTTGCCGAAACCTTAGGAGGCATCGTTTCCGTTGCATTTAGCCCCAATGGACAGATGCTTGCAGCTAGCGACACCCGTGGTGAAATTCATGTCTGGAACATCTACAGTAACCAGAAGTTCCTGACTTTAAGCGGTCATCATAGCTGGGTGTTTCCATTGGTCTTCAGCCCTAGCGGCATTACTCTAGCAAGCGCCAGCGATGACTTTGTGGTGAAACTGTGGGAGATCGCTACCGGAGATTGTTTACAGACGCTGCGAGGACCCTCAAATCTGCTCAACGCAGTTACTTTTAGCCCAGATGAACGCAGGATAATTAGTGGCAACAAAAATGCAGCGATTCAGCTATGGAATGCAGATGCTCCAGAACATTCAATTGCAATGCTGCAAGGATTCACTTATCTTGCCCGGTCTACTGCGTTTAGTCCCGATCGTCAAACTATCGCAGTTAGTACCGCCAACCAAACAATTAATTTATGGAATCTTCAGACAGGTAGCTGTGAAACCACCTTAAAATCAAGTAACTCAACTGTTATCATGCTTGCTTTTAGTTCAGATGGACAGTACTTAGCCAGCACCAGTTTAAATCCAGCCATTCAGATTTGGGATCTGACAACAAGTCAGTGCCTGCATAATTTAGAAGGGCACACTCAAGGCATCAGCCAGATGGACTTTAGTCCTGACGATCGCTATTTAGCTAGCAGTAGTTTTGATCAGACAGTGAAAGTCTGGGATGTAATCACAGGTCAGTGTTTAAAGACGCTGTATGGACATCGTAAAAAGTTGATGTCAGTTGCATTCAGCCCCAACGGTCAGCAGTTAGCCAGCGGTGGAGATGATCATCTGCTCAAGCTTTGGGATCTAGACAGCGGACAGTGCGTCAAAACATTCCAGGGATACACAAACTCTATTTTTTCGATCGCTCTTAGCCCCGATTGTCAAACGTTAGTTAGTGGTCATGAGGATAAAACTCTCAGGCTTTGGGATTTGCTTAGCGGTGAGATGATCCAGACTACACCTGCTCACAGCGACGTTATTTGGACAGTTGCCTTTGCCCCTTCAGGTGAATTTATAGCCAGCGCCAGTGCAGATCACACGGTTAAGCTCTGGAGTTTGCAAGAGGGAGCCTGTTGGGTGAGTCAGGGACATCGCAATTGGGTATGGTCAGCAGCTTTTCACCCTCAAGGACACCTTCTCGCCACTGGCAGCTATGACAAAACAATCAAGATCTGGGATGTAAAGACCGGAGAATGTTTGGGTATATTATCAGGACATACTAACCCAGTGTTGTGTGTCTGCTTCAGCCCAGATGGAAGCTATTTAATCAGCAGCAGTTTTGACCAAACTGTTCGAGTGTGGGACGTGGCGTCCAACGCCCTTGTCACGACCATCGAATCTTTGCCCAAGT
>CASBQM010000405.1 GCA_949127645.1 Synechococcales cyanobacterium PMM_0036 | reverse complement strand
ATACCTGGCCGCGGCGGCGGCCGAGATGCGGTTGCCGATCACGGTTCCCAATCCCGCGCACGCGCAGTTCATCTCCAGGGAATCCACCGACCCGCGCGAGGAGACGCGAGCGTTGTCCGCGACGCGGGCCCGACAGCTGATCGGATTACCCGATGGCGAGTCTGTCACAGAATATCGCGATCGCGCCATTTTGAAAACGTTTCTTTGGTCCGGCATTCGACTGGGCACGGCCTGCCGGTTGAAGGTGTCCGACTTTCACCAGGACGGCGATGAAGCCACGCTCCGGCTGCACGAGAAGGGCGACAAGCGCCGCACCATCGGATTGCATTTTCATGCGGCTCAGGCCATCGGTGAGTACTTGGCGAAAGCGGAACTCACGGCCGGTCCCCTCTTCCGCCCGCGCATCGGGCCCGGAGCCAGACACTGGCCAACCGGCCATTTGAAACGTCCGCGTTATACCAACTGATGCAACGCTACCTCGAGCAACTGCCGGGTGCGATGAAAGACGAACAACTCCCGGACGGCTCGATCGCGCGGCGTTGCTTATACACGCCCCACTCGCTCCGGGCAACCACGGCCACGTTGCTGCTCGACGCCAACGTGGACATTATTAAAGTTCAAAACCTGCTCGGGCATCGGCACGTGACGACGACGCAGATCTACGACAAACGTCGCCGCTCCACGTCCGAGAGCGCGAGCCACCTGCTGGCGATTTGAGGCATTGCGTTCTACGTTCCTGAAATGTTTCGTCCACCCATGGATAAAAAACAGTTGCACACGATTCTGCGGTGATATAACATTCACCGAGGTCGAAAACCCGGTCGGGATCGTCTTCTCTTCAGGTTTCGTTTCGCAGACGTTCCAGAGATTGTGCTGCTCCCGACCGTCAAGACGTTCTTAATTAAATACACCGCCGCTCGGTGTGTGTATCAACTAACGCGGCATTGGTGACACTGACACTTGTTGAAAGTGGTACACGCTTGGTGGTGGTCGGTTTGTCGGCAGTCCACTGTTGAGTGTCAGCTTCCGAGTGATCTTTCAGTCATCTGGAAATACCAGGACCGTTCGAAGTTCGGAGGCGACATTGACCGTCTTTCACGTAACAGACTTCCTGTCTGACGATAATGCGAATGTTCCCAGCCAACTTCATAGCCATGTTGTTATGTTCAAACTTCTTGAAACCTGGGGCTTCGACCGTGATCGAATACATACCTGGAAGCAAGGAAGCAAAGCAGCATTGGCCCTGTCCCTGCTTGTCGTCAAAGTCATACGGGGTTCTGTTGGCGTTTGGAAATGCACACAAAAAGGCGAGCGGACATCCGTGTAACTGGGCCATCCGCTCGCATTGATAAACTGTTTTGAGTTGTTATTTAGAACAGTTTCATAACGGCCCGAAGCATCGTCGTTGCGGCTACACACCATGTCATTTGGCGCAGGAACGACGGCCACATGCACGCTTGAATCTGTCTCTTGCCGTGCTCGTCCGTGTAGGTAGCAATCATGAGACTCGGCGGTTCGGCTGTTTCCACAGACGGTCCTCCGAGCAAACCAAGAGTAACCATGGTCAAAAAACCTCCAATTAGGGGGCCCGCAACTTTCTCTCAGATGTGTTCGCAGACGTTCCAGAGAAAAGTTGCCGCTCGGGAGAGCATAGATCCGACGCGATTGTTCGTCAAGTGGCAAACGCGCCGTTTTTTGACAAACTTTGCGTAGTGGACGTGGATCTAATGCAATAAAAGTGCCGTGATTCAAGTGGGATGGAATAATCAAATCCCTAACCCATGCGTTTGGTGAGTTCGTCTTGCCAGCTGTACAGGTTTACATTAGCGACAGTAAAGTCTGCTGGCTATCCTTCACCACATCTTAATAGATCCGGAAATATGCTGCGACGCTCATGGGGCCGCTAGGTCGAATGTTTCAGGATAGTCGATTCGCATAAAGGAATGATGTTTTTGGAAGAACCGAGCGAGGCAGTTTAGCTATACACCTAGCTGAGGTGTTTGTGTGCTTTGGGTTGAATCAAGACGGATGACACTTCCGAGTAGTGTTTTGTAGGAGGGTAAACCGCCGAGCGTATGACGTTCCTGTCCTATTCCCTAGTGAAGAAGCGTAGGGGATTCCAGTAAACGCCGCAAGGTCTCCAGCTTTAGGCATTGCCGGCGCGAATGCCCGCTCTTTCGGCCTCTGAAAGTGCCCTTACTTGCTCGACGAGAACACCTCGCTCGGGCGATCGTACTTCGTGGATCTGCGGATAACAGAGCGAACTCAGAACGAGCAGAATACAGACAGGACGTAGCAGGCCGCTCCTATAACTATTCCGAATTAGCGGTGCAGAAAAGCGCTCAAAAGGCAAACATCGGCCCACCTCCCCGTAGACGCCAAGGCCATTCTCATTCCGTGTCGCGTTCAAGTGTTTTTGACAGACACGAGAACCACTCCTGAAGCAAGGGCCGTCACACCCGGGAACGTCAGTCCCTACGTACACGAAAGGAATACCCCGCAACCACTTCTGTCTTTCCATCTGGCGCCAGACCACTCAATTTTACAAGGTAATCACCGGGATCAAGCCGGTCGGATCGGAGTTGGACCCTAATGGTCCGGGTCGATCCTATGCTAGATTGCGCGGTCAAGTTACTCTCTTTCCAGACCTCGTTCCCGTCGACAGTTTCCACAACAGCTGTGTATTGATCGTAATCACTCGCTTCTAAACCGAGTTCCAGGCGAACGAAACTCCGCCGCGATGGCAGGGCTATGATGTTTCCATCCCCGTCGCCGCGCGTGCCGGGCAATAGTACAAAAGCCAGAACTTGCCTTCCGAACGGATCTCGATTGAGGGTGCTTGGAATGGGGGCACTGTCAACGGAAGGTGGGGTAAGTGGGATAATAGGAATGGAAAGTGTTTCTCTATCCAACTCCGTTGAATCTGTATGTCCCCCCGTCGATGAGGTCCTCGGCCGTCCGGAAGGGGATGATTTGGCGACACTCTTCGAAGGAGAAACTCCCGGAGCATTCGGTACGGGGTTTTTAGAAGACTTGTAACCGACTGGCTGCTCTATTCTGGCCACAATTGCAGGTGGCTCCACTCCCCGCCGCCACAGGAAGGACAGCGTAATCCAACCCGCTATCAAAGCCGCTGCTACCCCACCAAATGCCATCTGCATCCCAAATGAACGAGGTAT
>CASBQM010000404.1 GCA_949127645.1 Synechococcales cyanobacterium PMM_0036 | reverse complement strand
CCCTACCATTATCAGTGTCTTTTAGTGTATCGTATTGAGTCGAAAACCGCTATAACCTGACAAAAACCCGCAATTTCTCCAGCATTCAGCCCTGATATAGGAATATTGAGTCAAAACTTAATTGAGTAAGAGCGAGATCCTACGGTCGTCATTTACTGAATGGGTTTTTAAACTTACTCTATCAGGTTGTATTGACTGAAGACGGATTAGCTTTCGCAAAAGTTAAATGCTAGAGCATTTCATTCTACTGCGATCGCTATTTATCTTTCGCCTTTCCTCTCACCGTTTATTTTCCAAAACCTTCTGATTTAGCCCCCTTCTCTTCTAGCCAACGTGTCTTACTCCAAACTGATCATTGGTGCAGCAATTTTTGATATCAGCGGTTTACCCAAGGAATATCTCATCTCAACGGAGAGCAGTGATGTGAGCTGGGTACAGACTATTTTTCAGGCGTTGGGACTACAGTCATTGCTGACTTCCTCCATCAAGCTAGAGGGCTTTCGTCATGTCATCGTCCATGCCAAAGACTACCAGGCGATCGTCGTCAAGCAAAAAGCTTGCTACATTGCTCTGCTCTGTCATTCTGAAACACAGATCTCACCAGAGCTAATTCAATGGGCGATGGAGTTTCAGCCTACTACACTCAAAAATGATCCAAGATTTAGCGTAGTTTGAGCTTCTGTCTACTATCTGCGGGTAGACTTTTATCAGAAGTTGACCTTTCTATGCGTTAGCATAGAGTAAAGTTTTGTAACCTGATGCCATGACCACCAAATCTCCTTCCGTTACTCCTAAGTTAGAAGAGCCTAAGTTTGGCTTCAGCTCTTATGCAGAGCGCTTGAATGGTCGAGCGGCTATGATTGGCTTTGTCGCTACTCTGGCGATCGAATATGTTACGGGTCAGGGGCTACTATCCTGGTTAGGTTTGTACTAAGTCTTGTACTAAAATCTAAAATTTTCGGCGCTGCTGAATTGATGTATGAATTCTCAGGCTGACCCTCACCCTAGCCCTCTCCCGAATGGAGAGGGAATAAGAGTTTTAGCTCCCTTCTCCTTAGGGAGAAGGGTTGAGGATGAGGGCAGTTCATCTTTATATTCAGCAACGCCAAATTTTCTTCCCAAACGTAAATTTTTGCCAGGGGCACTGCCTCTGGCAAAAAATTTAGGATGATACTACAGCCCTATACTTTAGCGCCCTCGCAAAAAGCTTAGCCAACCCCAGCCGCTGGTAATGACTACAATCCAGGTCAAAACGCCACTCAAGCTGGGTTCACGGCTGCTTTGAAGCCGATCAACATCTGCCTGAAGCTGCTGTGCAGACGATCGCCAATAGGGATTTCTACTAGCCATTAATTGCTTAATGTGGCTGCGCGCTGTTTCGAGGCGATCAGCTTTCACTGCCACATCTGCCATTTTCCATTCAGCGTTATCCATAGCCCAATCTTGCCTCCAGCTATTAATTGCGGTCTGGCTTGTCTTGTATAGAGGATTGTCGAAAGCGATCGCCCCTGCCATATTGACTGCGTTCTCCAGTTCTCCCCTGTAATAAGCATCCTCAGCTAGCTTTATAATTCGCTCTGACCAGGTTCTAATTGATTGCTGCGCCTCATTTTGCTGACTTCCTTCTACTTGATTAGCAAAGGCGATCGCATCTCTCAACTGATCTTTGGCTGCCACCTGATTTGCTTTTTCCAAGAGTTTAATGCCCATCTGAGTCTGGCATTTTGTCAGAATTGTCTTACCTTGAATGCGAGTTTCACCCGTCAGACTGGGGATCAAAAGCAGGCTCTTGGCTTCTGTGATGCAGTTCCTATAGTTTTCCTCATTGCCTGCTTTCTCCAAAGATTCAATTTGGCTAAGCATTGTTTGCTGGTCGGCGCTTTTCTTCTGATTTTCTACAGCCGCCGATTCTGTCTCATACCGCACAATATCTGCATACTTATCGACAGCCAAACAAGCCATGACTGCGGTTAAAAACATTAGAACGCCCAGGGTTAGCAGCACAGCCAACGTGATTCTGCGAACGCGGATCGGATCGGGTGGAGGCGGATCGACAGGGGAGAGCTGCATAAAGTCAGGAGCATAGAGTTCAGCTTCTGATTCGGCTTTTGAACGGAGATGGGGCGATCGGCTGGAATGAGAGGGCGGAGTGCGTTTAGCTTGAGATAGAGTCATATCAGGAACTCCCGGTTTTGACAAGCGCTGTCCGAACGTTGAGTATTTCAACGCGGAGCGGTTTAAGGTGAGATGTTTCAAGATGAGGTTGGCGACCTGATGGACTAACAAAACTCAAATCGCCCTCAACCCAACGGGATGAGGGGCAAAGATTTGTCAGTCAACCAGGGTAGGCGACACATTCCGCTAACTGGGTGGCACACTTGCATAGGGCTGCACCAAAAGCGTTAACCCAACTCGACCAATGACCCAAACCTGCTCACTAGGCAGCAGCGGTCTAGAAGCAAAAGCTCGGCTGGATGACTGCCAGACCTCAGCGCCCCAAAGAGATCCCTGAAATTTGATCCTGACTTTGCCGCTAGCAACCATAATCTCCTGATCTACTTTGCCAAGAGCTGGGGTAGGAAACATTTGTATGGTGACTGGAAACTTGGATGGCGTAAACATGATCTACCTCATAGAGATGAGTGGATAGGAATGGCTTGATGGATTCACCAAAAGGCGACCTGCTCTCCTCACTCACGATCGCTGTTTGATATCATAATATAATATTAAATGCTTAGGCGATATTTTACAAGAAATCTAAAGAGGTATCTTCTAATGATATTTTGTGGTTTTGATGGGCGGTCGCTAGAAAATCTCTGTAAGACCGCCTGATTCTCAATTGAGGCTTGGGTATAGCAACTTATGAAATTTCTGTGAACCTCAGGTGAATTACAGTTGACATTGATATCTTTAGTTGATATCGTAGCTGAATTGCTGAAAGTTTTAGGCACATCCTAAATCAAAAAATCATGCGCTAGCAGTCATCAAAAGCGATCGCATTCAGGGTAAAACGCTGCTTGAAAAGCTTTTTCTCTTAATGCTATGTTTTGATGCGGCGATGACATATCGAGTTACGATGTGAGGGTCTTTTGTGGGTCAGCTTCTGGTCAAACATGGCGATCGGGCTAAATGATTTCATTTAGTACGGAGCGGCACATTTAACAGAGCTTCAATACCAAGCACTGTCGATCTTGCCGTAAGTCATCTTTAGAAAAGCCAATCTAGTAGCACTGATCCAGCACCTAAACTTCAGCATTCATGGGCATCAATGTGCGTCTACCCCGAGTTTAATCATGAACGTCAAGAGATTTTGCGCGCTATTTTTTGTTACTCGCACCCACCAGAGATTCTCTGGAGTGATGTGCTGAGGTTAATGAACACTTTCACAGAATGTCCCAGCGCAATGATTCTGGTGACTAAAGAGAGAGTTTGCTTTTCGGTAACGCAGGGAAGTACCCAACGAGTACTTGTTTTGACCTGTTTAGCAGACGAAGTTTACATGAGCCAGTATATGGTCGAGAACATTCGGCATTTCTTAATCTCCATTGGAATTGAGCCACTAAGTAACTAGGAACTATGTTGCAATACAGAGGATATAAGGCAAAGGTTGATGTCAATCAAGAAACCGGAAAGCTACTCGGTAAGGTTCTTGATATTGCAGACGAAATTCCTTTTGAAGGGGAAACCTTTAAGGCAGTTGAGCAGGAATTTCGTAAATCAATTGATGCCTATCTGGAGTTTTGCAGCAAGTTGGGAAAAGAACCCGCTAAGCCTTTTCCAGGAAAGTATCTGTTTCGGACAACTCCAGAGATTCATCGAGAGATCTACCTGGCCGCTACATTGAAAGATCAGAGTGTTAATGCCTGGACGGAAGCTGTGCTGAGCGAAGCAGCAAGAGAAGAGCTAAATAATAAGACCAAGCAATCGCTTAGCTCTAAAACAGACCGCACGCTTTCTCTGCAACCCCTGATAGAAGAATCTACTAAGTTTGCAGAACTCATTCAGGTCGTTAGCCCCTACTTAAAGAACAGAGATTTCGACTCTACAATGCAGCTCATTCAGAATTTGGAAAAGCTCTGGCTTGATATCGAAGACTTGCATCCGGCTTTGAATGTTGTAGAGCCTAAGGAGATGTCAGAATTTTTGATGGATATTCTGACGTTTTTTCAATCCCTTACGCAGGAAAATAGGGTTTCTCAGCAGACTCAGGGTAAGAAAATCAACACTATTGAGGCTATGAAGCCTGCAAAATCTGCTGATAATCAGAAAATTGATGTTATTCAGGATATTTCTTCTTCAGTGTATATTTAGGTAAAGCATGGCTGTTTAGCTTGTAGTCATGTATACTACAAAAATTACAACTGTTGATACCTGAAAACTATTGATACTTGAAGTTGTCTGGTTTTTCTAGTGGCAGAGTCTATTACAGAATTAAAGTCTATAGTTTTTTTGAGAGAGGATGGCTCTGCCATCCTCTCTCAAAAAACTGCGCAACTTAATTAATGTGAGATTTTTAGCACTAGATACCTGTGATATAGGATACCGAGTCGTGGGTGTAATCTGTAATAACTAGGCAGGGCTGGAGTCATTCAACAATGTCTCCTTATAGGTTGAGGAGCAAACCTGTATCCGATCGTGACAAGCATCTACCCCTCTGTTTCTGTTGTCATTAGTTACAGTGTCTTGCGTCATCTCTATACCGACAGTAGCTCCTCTTTTATTCTTGGAGGGGCAAAAGCTCGAGCGTGGCAAGTTATAAACTTAGCTGCGGAAGACTCTAATATCACTGGGATTATTCTAAAGACCAGTTTAGATAAAGCCTATTCTGGACTTCGGACGCTGACTGACAGAGAAAAGTTCCGGGGAGAACTGTCTCTCCTTAAAAGTAGAGGATTTCAAACTCCTCAAAACTACCGATTCGTAGAAAACAGAGGCGTTCCTGACGAAGAGACAGTACGGCTTGCTGAGTTAAAGTTTGTGATTGGACATCACTTCAAGTTAGTTACTCCGGATCTATTCGATTATCAAAGACTTGCATCAATATACTATGGTCATCGAAACTATCCATATCTCTGGCTTGAGAGAGATCTGAGAGGATTTTGTCTAGAGCGGAATTTGCAAAAAACAGCGTCTTCTGATGGAACTTCTGAAGACTCATTAGATCGTCTGCCGATCGAGAGTTCGTCAGTTAACGAGGACATCTTGAGCGATCGCCACTCTCGGGAAGATCTAGACATAAGGCTGATGCAAATTGCGCTTCTCCTAGCTTCTCTCATGTCTCCTTTGCTTCACTCTATCGGTGATTTGAGCAAAAGCACGAGTAAGCTTAGCTTTGCGCCTGACCTCAATCTATTCGATTTTTTAGAACAATTCATTCAGACCCATCTGGATGGCATTATGTCAGGCAATCCAAGAGTGGAGTTGCAAAAGCTCAAAGATGATTTAGATGCCTCTCAGGTAGGTGCTGGCGCTGATGTGACCGTGCAATCTATAAATCCATCAACCAATCAGTTGGCTGCAATTCAGAACATAGTGTCTCAGGTAAGCCCTGAAATTTACGGAGACTCTGCATCAGGAACGGAATTGCAAAGGGGCGATCGCCTTGCACTTAATCAGGTTATTCTGTCCATCATCTCAAGTCTGCAAAATTCTGAGCTAAAAGTTGCAGATGCGGCAATACAGATCGGCTTAGGTATAAATCCAAGAATAAGCGAACCTGATATCTCGATTCGTCCCCCGGTCAATCCTAATAATATCAACCTTATATTAATCGATTCGTCAAATTCTGGTTCTTCAGATCATTTCTCAGATATTAACCAGATCATTCCTTTATCTATTAATCTACCTCAAGATATATCTCCTACTGATCCTGTCTTAATTGTTCTACCTCCAGCACAAATTGTTAGCTCAGATCGTCCATCGGAATCAATAGAAGATACGACTTCTGAGAGTGAAGACAATGAAGATAACGGTGAAAATAATGGCAATGGCGGTATCAATCCTCCATCTAGCAATCCACCCAGCGATTCGTCAGGCGGTTCTTCTAGCGAGGCATTAGTAGATCAAGGTAGTTCTAATTCTTCATCAAATCATTCAATAGGCGATCGCCCTACCCAATTCAATCAAACACAGGATGTGTTGCAAGGCAAACAAATTGTTGTGATTCAAGCTACTGAAGGTCAGCAAGCTGTAGACAGCTTTGGCGGTGTAGGTCGAGGAGTCAATCCATCTAAAGATGTCATTAAAGAAGTCGATACGCTGAAGTTTACGGGTGTAGGACTGACGGCACAAAACCTGATTTTGACTCAGAGCGGCAGCGATCTGCTAATCACATTTGAAGGCATATCGTCGCTACAAGTTATTCTCACAAACTTTGTGCTGGATCATCTGGATAACCTCACGACTGCCACTCAAGCAGTGCTGACGATCGGCAATATTTTATTCGACGGTCAAACCACAATGAGTGACAGCTTTGATGTCTTCAATGCAGATGACAATCCCACCGTTATTTACCGACTTAACACCGTTACTTTTTTGAATGACTTAGACAACACTACAGAGGGATTTGACAATTCAGATGACGTGATTAATGGTCAAGGCGGTAATGATATTTTGAGTGGGCTTAGCGGCAACGATACGCTAAGGGGTGGCGATGGTCATGACTTACTCTTAGGCGGCGATGGCGATGATTTGCTCGTTGGCAATCTGGGAGAAGATACGCTGATCGGAGGAATGGGAAGCGATCGCTTCCTCCTATCCCCCAACTCAGGCACAGACACTATTTCAGACTTCCAGCTTGGCATCGATCGAATCCACCTCTCAGGCGGATGGCTTCCCGCCCAGCTTTCCATCGTTCAAGATGGAAACAATACCCATATTAATTTCCAGCAGCAGACTCTAGCCGTGCTGCTGGGCGTACAAGCAACTGACCTGAAGAGATCTGCCAACCTATTCACGCTTTAGAAATTAGGCACAGCGAACTGATTGACTGACAAAACTCAAGCCGCCCTTACCCCAACCCCTCTCCCGTTCTGGGAGAGAGGCTTTAAGCCCAAACAACTTTCTGGCTCCCCTTCTCCCCGCGTGGGAGAAGGGATTGAGGGATGAGGGGGCAAAGATTTGTTAGTCAGCGAGGCACAGCGCGTTATGTACAGCAAATTCTGTAATCCAAAATCGCTACGATCCAAATGGCTTAGGCTGAATCGCCAACGTGGGAGCGATCGCTTGATAAAACTGCTCTGCTAGCTGCTGGTTAGCGGTATCCGTCAGGCTAGTCGGACTTTGAAACGCCTGCTCGGGTGTTTTGGTGTAGAGATTGTGCAAATCCAGCAGCTTCACGTTGGGGGAAGT
>CASBQM010000403.1 GCA_949127645.1 Synechococcales cyanobacterium PMM_0036 | reverse complement strand
GCTATGGATATGGAGCAACAAGAGGTATGAGCGAAACTTCACTCAGCGAAACTTTTGATGAAGAAAATTCAGCAAGCTTATTTTCAGAGAAAATATTATTAATTAATGCAGAAGAGTGGTTATTGCAAACTGATTATGCTGCTCGATTGGCTTTTGGGAAAACACGCGATCGCCTACAAAAGCAACTTAGCCATATTATTGAGATTCTGAAGCGTATTCTGCCTGATATTGAAGATATTCGCATTGCACCTGCTGATGAAGAGATTCCTCGCCCTAGAGCCGAATTTTTGACTCCTTATGGATGGGTTCATTTATCTAGTTTGGGATTGGGTTATCGAACCGCGATTGCTTGGATGGTTGATCTAGCAGTGCGGTTATTTCGACGGTATCCCGATAGTGAAGATCCGTTAGCTGAACCTGCAATTGTTCTAGTAGATGAGATTGACCTGCATCTCCATCCCAAATGGCAGCGTAACATCATGAGTTTTTTGACCGAGCGATTTCCAAACACGCAATTTATTGTCACCGCCCATAGTCCATTGGTGGTACAAGCTGCAAAGGATGCAAATATTGTATTGCTGAGGCGAGAAGGCGATCGCGTTGTGATTGATAACAATCCTGAGATTGTCGATAACTGGCGCATTGATCAAGTGCTGACTAGCGTTTTTGAGTTGCCCACCGCTAGACCTGCCAATTTAGATCCGCTGCTGGCTCGTAGACAGGAATTGCTGGCTAAAGCCCGTCTCTCTAAAGTAGACAAAGCCGAACTTCAGGAGCTAGAAACAAAAATCGGCTCTCTCCCTACCGCAGAAACCCCTGACGATATTAAAGCAATGGATATTATTCGTCGTGCTGCTCAACTTTTGGAAAACTCTTGAATAGGCAGCTCGTGATCCGCATTCAGAAGCCATCAGTACCCCCTGAAAAACTTATGCAAGAAGGGAAAGCAAAGCGGCGATCGCATTGCAGCAGCTATTCCCGTAACCCCATCGCTTACCAGTCGGGGGGGAAAATATTCTCTTTCGACCGCAACATCTACTCCCATCTCAGCGTTAAGCAAGCTTTAATTCAAGCTCAACATGAAAAATGCTGTTTCTATGAACGCTTAATTGGCACGGATGGAGATGTAGAGCATTTCCGTCCCAAGCAAGCCTACAGGCAAGTAGGTCAGCCTTTACAGCGACCTGGCTATTACTGGCTGGCTTACGAATGGGACAATCTCTATCTGGCTTGTCCTGGCTGTAATCAAAGACACAAGCAAAATTTGTTTCCCTTGCAAAATCCAGCCCAGCGGGCTGTCAGTCATCGCCATAGTATTGATATTGAACAGCCCTTGTTCATTGATCCAGGGAAAGAAAATCCTGAAGAGTTTATTGGCTTTCGGGGAGAGATAGCCTATGCCATTGTAGGAAATGCTAGGGGACAGACTACGCTCGATTCTTTAAGGCTCAATCAGCGATCGCTTCCAGAAGCTCGGCTTCAGAGACTACGGCTTTTGAAAACACTTTGGCAAGTTGTACAGCTTGCTCGCTCGGATAACAAATCAGACAATGCTGAATTTCAAGAGGTAGCAAAAGAGGCAAAAAGCTCTTTAGAAAAAGCCTTTCGAGATGACGCTGAATTCTCTGCCGCTGCTCGTCAGGTATTTCAGGCAAGCTTTCCATTCATTATTGGATAGATTCTTTCACAGGCATGGCGATCGCCCCTCTAGCTAAAATGCAGAGAGAAGCGATCGAATCTAGCAGTCAGCGACCCACAATACAAACCTCAACGTTTAATCAGGTTCTAGAAAATATTGAATCC
Organism: Synechococcales cyanobacterium PMM_0036; assembly: GCA_949127645.1. Classification (GTDB taxonomy): domain Bacteria; phylum Cyanobacteriota; class Cyanobacteriia; order Elainellales; family Elainellaceae; genus Drouetiella. The sequence continues at coordinate 5,835 of CASBQM010000403.1, read as the reverse complement.
TTATCGATCGAGGATCAGGAAGCCCTGATGGATCTGATGCAACGGCGATTCGTGGAACGCAGACGCGCAGAAATCGCTGCCAATATTACTCAAGCTAAGGAAGAATATCAGGCTGATCAAGTTTTTCGTGGAACTTTTGATGAAGTGATCGCCGAGTTGAACCATTGAGAACTCTAGTTTTTGCATCATCCTTCAAATGAGCCTTTAAAGCGATCGTTTGACATAGACCAGAGCTACAGAAGAAAATTGAGCCGAGTCTACGAACTCATAAGCTCAAAGGGACGTTAGCTGGTTCTTGGTCTTGCACCGTGGAATATGACTGCCGCATTGTTTTCGATTTTGTTAAAAACCCCACTTCAGGCGAAGAAGAAATTCTCCTAATCGATATTGGCAGTCACGATGAGGTGTATGAAGTTTGTAGAGTTGGCTGGTAAGTTCGCGGAAGTATTCGTTGTAGAGTTTGGTGATGCCCCACTGTTTTTTCTCCATTTGTTGCGATCGGTAGTCGTGGAGTGCTTGGGCGGTGGCGCGGATATGTTGGGGAAGACCTCCATCCCCACCTCTTCTCCCTAGGGGGGAAGGGAGCCGGATTGTCTTGTCCCCCTCTCCTGGATGGAGAGGGGCTAGGGGTGAGGGTTCTTTACGACCAAACCTGAGTCGAAACCGCATCATAAATAACGCCACTATTTTGCACCACATAATCCAACGCAGCGACCCTACTTTTACCTTGACTGATGGAGTTCGTGCCAACTAATCCCGCACAACCGTTTTTACCAATGTGATCATGTGCTAATCGAAACCAGTAGGCACAGAAATCAACCGAATCTTTAACATCTGGGAAACGATCAAACACACGATCGATATACCCATCACCCAGATTCATCCGCAAATGTTTGCCACCTAAAAATGGTGGATTTCCAATAATTGCGTCTGCTTTCAGCCACTCCGTAAACAACGCATCCTTGCAGAAAATATTTTCATCCAGCGTATCCAACGGCAAAGCGGGCTGGTCATGAATATCGCAAAGGTCGATCGCCACCTTGCAGGCAATCATCAGTGTCACTCGCGCTAACTCCACCGCAAAGGCATTTGTATCCATGCCGTAAAACTGCTGCGGCGTGACAAAGCCAATGCTCATCTGCCCTTGCCCCCGTTCCGATCGCCCTCGCTATTTCCCAGCAGGAAAGCAAAGGCTTTCAGGTGGAAGCAAAGCGATGGATTGTGGAACGGACTTGGGCATGGCTTGACAATGCCCGGAGCTTAACTCGCGATTATGAACGGTTGCCTGAAAATCATGCAGGTATGGTCTATGGGGTGATGATTTGGCTCATGCTGAGGCGATTGGAAAAGAATCGCACAAAGTGGACAGATAAAACTGTTTAACACTCGTTTACAAACATTCTCTAAGGTTATCTGAAGATATTAAAAATCGACAGTATACCGTTAAACGGACTTAAGACATCGCCTACGGTATCGGTGACGATCGCCAATCCATTCCGACGCACAACGACAACATCGTTGTTTCGCAGAGCCGGGTTAGCCGCGTCATTAATGCCCTGAGAAAAATCGATGTTAATTCTTTGCCGAGATACCGTGCCATCCGGATTAAGACGCAATAGCTCTACTGATCCGGAATTCGACCGTCTATTAAAGCCACCAGCCGCCAAAATTGCTTGATTAAGGGGCGTATTGGGCGGTACCTGCACTTCGCCAGGAACTTTCACTTCGCCGACGACCTTCACCCGAATTTGGTCGGGCGAAAAGCTAGCGCTTGCAATGGCATTGGCTTCGGCGGCTGAAGGCTGCGCTGCTGTGGGAATCACAATGGTATCGCCCTCTTGCAAAATAGCATCTTGCCGCAAATCACCCTCCTGCAAAAGATTCCAGAGATTGACTTCAAAGGTTTGCTCTGTTCCGGCACGGGTGAGCCGACGCACCTGCACCCGGCGGATATCTGCCAAAGGCTTGATGCCACCCGCTACTTGAAGCGCCCTTGTGACGGTGGGCAAACTGCCGCCTGTGTTATTGGTTTCTCCCGTTGTCCCGGCTTGCGCCGTGCGAGCCGTTTGCCCATTGACCGCATAGGTACCCGGTCGAAAAACTTCGCCGACGATCGCAATATTGATAGGTTTATCAGACTGAGCTGCAAAGCTAGAAGCCGCCACAATCGGGGCTTCTGCCAGATTAACGCTAGCGGCTGGAATATAGACGGTATCGCCATCCCGCAGAGTCAGGTTATTGCGCAGATCGCCCGTCTGAATGAACTCCCATAAGTCAACATTAATCACCTGCTCCAGACCCGACTGCTGAGGACGGCGCACCTGAATATGGCGAACGTCTGCAATTCCGGTGGGTCCTCCTGCCGTTTTGAGGAGCTGCGTCAGGGTAGGAAACTCTGCCTTGTCTTGAGCAATGGTGTAGGAGCCAGGGCTAGTCACTTCTCCAGCGATGCCAATCTGCACGGGGCGACGGATAAGGAGGCTAAGGGTGACGATCGGTCGGCGCAAAAATTGGGCATAGGCTGTGGAAATTGCCTCAGTCGCCTGTTCTAGAGTCAAACCAGAGACCACAATTTTGCCGACTAGCGGAAGATTAAGCGTTCCGTCGATTAAGACCTCAGTTTCGCCGCTATATTGCGTCAGTTGAAAGACATCCACCCGCAGGCGATCGCCCTTTCCCAGCGTGTAGGGTGTTTCGGGCTGCACGTATGAGGTCGAACGCGTCGGATTGGGAGCGATCGTTTGACCGGGCGCTACTTGACCGGGTAAAGCCTGACCCGGTAAAGCCTGACCGGGTACCTGACCTAAAACAGGATGCGCTGCAACTGAAGCGAGAAGCGTTAGCCCAACTAGAGGAGTCAAGGGGGCAAACCAGTCTGCGAGGCGTAGCATGGGCAAAAGCATAATCTCCGTCGAGCGACTTAGGAATTGGCAGAAACTCTCACTACAAGCTCTGACTATCCCTCAAGTCTTCCACTCCTTGCGGCGGCATATCCGATGAAAATTTAGGTGAGTTCTTGGAAGTTCACAGAAAATTTATGGAAGTAGAACGATCGCCTTCCATCACCCTCGATGCTTCTATCTCGGTACTTCTACCTCGGTACTTCTATAGAGAGAAGCTAAATTATGTCATTGAAGCTAGCTTGTAAGCAGAGAAGCTTTGCGTGCTAAATTATGACCTCTACCCTAGAACCCAATCCCTTAGACCCCTATCAGAGCATTGCGGCTACCTTTTCAGAGCAGCAAGCCGCAGAAGATGCCGTTAGCGCTTTACAAAAAGCTGGCTTTCCCCAGGAAAATCTAGCGCTCAACCCCCAAACGCCGCCCATTTCACAAACAGAAGCCCAGACAAGCGGTGGCAAAGGGGCGATCGTCGGAACAGTAGCCGGAGGGTTAGTGGGCTTGATCTTTAGCTATGCAAAAGTCTATCTGGTTGCAGGTAGCATTAATCCTATTAGCGATACGCTCGGCATAGTCTTGGCTGGAAGCCTAGTAGGGGCGATCGGCATGAGCCTTATGGCAGCAATGAGTGGCGTAAATGTTCTGAAAGATCAGGCAGGTGTCGAAACCTCGGCTCTCGATCCAATATTTCTGGTTTCAGTCACAACCTCGCAGCCGGACGATTTGACTAAAGCGAAGGAAATTCTTGAGCAGTACGGCAGTCAGATTCAGCCGTAGCACGGGTTTAGAGACTTTTAGCCTGAAGCTTTCGGAGCGTATGATCGCCAAAATGCCTGGTTCGGTATCAGCGTTGAGCCGAACTTAAAGCAAAACCTAGGGCAGAAGGATTAAGATAGGTAAAGAAAGTTTCGGTCAACTTATAACTTCATGACCTTTACCTTAACCGAGTCTCCTGTTTCTCGTCTCAATGCGCCGACGCTGCACCGCCTGCCCAATGGATTGACGATCGTTGCTGAACAGATGCCCGTTGAAGCCGTTAACCTTAGCCTCTGGCTTGGCGTGGGTTCAGCCGTCGAAACTGACGAGATCAACGGCATGGCTCACTTTCTAGAGCATATGATTTTTAAGGGCACGGCAAGGCTGCAAAGCGGAGAATTTGAGCAGCGAATTGAGCAGCGCGGAGCGGTCACTAATGCCGCCACCAGCCAAGACTATACCCACTATTACATCACCACAGCCCCCCAGGATTTTGCGGAGCTTGCTCCTCATCAGATTGAGGTTGTGTTAAATGCTGCCATCCCAGATGAAGCCTTTGAGCGAGAGCGATTTGTGGTGCTAGAAGAGATTCGGCGATCGGAAGATAATCCTCGTCGGCGCACTTTCCAGCGCTCAATGGAAGCCGCTTTCGATCGCCTCCCCTATCGCCGTCCGGTTTTGGGGCCTGCTGCGGTGATTGAAAATCTGAAACCTCAGCAAATGCGGGATTTTCATAGCGACTGGTATCGTCCACAGTCGGTGACGGCTGCCGTTGTGGGCAATTTGCCCGTTGAGCGGTTGATTGAAATTGTCGCAGAGGGGTTTGAGGTGGCTCACTCCCATAGTCCGCGTGCGGCTGCATCCGCGAACCTCCCGGATGCCTCTCCAGAAGCGCCCTTTAGCCAAACGACTCGCTACGAGTACATTGACGATAGTCTTCAGCAAGCTCGGCTAGTGATGATGTGGCGAGTTCCGGGCATGGCAGACCTTCAGCAGACCTACGCGCTAGATGTTCTCTCATCTGTTTTAGGGCGAGGACGCACGGCTCGAATGGTGCGCGATCTGCGGGAAGATCGGGGACTGGTGTCTTCAATTTCAGTCAGCAACATGACTTACACCCAGCAGGGCGTATTCTATATTTCGGCTCAGTTGCCTAGCGAGAATTTGCAAATCGTGGAAGCAGCGATCGCTCAGCACGTGGGCAGTCTTCAAACTGAGCTAGTTTCTGAAGATGAGCTTGAGCGTGTCCGAACGCTAGTGGCAAACCGCTATATTTTCGGTAATGAAACGCCTAGCGATCGCGCCGGACTCTATGGCTACTACCAGGCTGTGATTGGCGATTTGGCTCCGGCGATCGACTACCCATTGCGCATTCAGTCGCTTAGCACGGCTGATCTACAAGTTGCCGCACAGCATTATCTCTCACCGGATGCCTATAGCGTCGTGACGCTCAAGCCTAGCGAGAAATGATATGGTATGCGCTCCCATGTTTTTAAGTGTCAAAACAGCGGCGGAGTCGTAAGTCCTTTAAGCGGCGGAGAGATAGACGGATTTAAGCCTTTGGACTGCACCAAAACGCCAAAACTTCCTAACCCTATGGGGTTAATTAAGGCATGAAGCGATTCGCGGCGGCGCAGAATATCTTGAAGAGAGGTAACTTGGAGCGATCGCTCCTCCCCCGTTTCAGAAAGCCCCGCAATCCGATCGCCCAGTCCTAGCGCCATCAGAAACAATCCCTGCTGCGTAAAGCCAATCTTCTGCAATCCGCATCGATCGCCCTGCTTTTCTAATGCCGTGAAGTTTACGTGTGCCGTGATGTCTTGCCGACCGATCGCCCGATAGGGATCAGAGTGGTGTGCGTGCTGGTAGTAGCATTGCAGCGTTCCCTCAGATCGGGTGGGGCTATAGTAGCGCTGGGCTGAATAGCCGTAGTCGATGGTGAGCAGATAGCCCGTCTTGAGGCGATCGGCAACGGTAGTCATCCAGTCCAGCGCCGCCAGATTTACCTCACTGCGATAAGGATTGGGGTAAGAGTCAGCGGAGAATTTTAGCTCCACGAGGTCAAAATATTCCGCCAGTTTTGGAGTCGAAAGTTCGGCGATAACTTCTATGAATGGCTCGCCTGAGTTTGGCTCGCCTGAGTTTGGCTCGCCAGCCACGTAGATTTCTTGAAGAATGC
>CASBQM010000402.1 GCA_949127645.1 Synechococcales cyanobacterium PMM_0036 | reverse complement strand
GCTTCTGGGAGCGTCTGCCAGTAGGACGGAGGGTGGCAAGGTAGACGGCAGCAGGGTTACGGTCGGCTGGGAATTTAGTAAAGGTAAAGCTTACTGACTCCAGACTACTTGCAGCCCTGTCAAAATTGGTTAGAATACTGCTTTCGGCTTCAACATTAAGTGCTGGAAAGTTTGTGATTATTTCCTGACTGGATTCCATAACATAACAACTTTCTAAAAATAGCTGAATAAACCCTTGAGCGGTTATATAACAGGTGTAGACAATATTTACCGCCATAAACTTTGAGAAGCATACTTCTCATAGGCTATATTATAACACTCATTTGCTTTTTAAATAGTCTTTACGCAAATGACAAAAACGGATATGCTCGCTCTTGGAGGAGGTGGGAATCACATAGCGGATTTCCACCTCCTCGTCCTTTACAATTACCCGGTCTATTAAAAGCTTTACCAATTGCCGCTTCTGTTCAAAATTAGCTTCTGCTATACCTTCCTGAACTCGTTTGCAAAATTCCTCAATCGAATTTGCCAGACCTGCTACCTCAAGATGTTGTCGAACATTAACTTCTAAAATTCCCAACTGATTTGTCAGACTGGTTTGCCGTTGTTCCAAGTCCGTTCGTCGCCGCTTGTATTCTTCTATTGTAAGGATCTGGGCCAGGTAGGCTTCCGTCAGCCGCTCTATTTGGTTCCTTATACTGACCTCGGCTTTATGCAGGTTTGTCCGGCGCGCCTGTAATTCCTGAGGCAACCATTCGCCCCCCTGTGCCCGCTTCAAGGCTTCCTCGATCAGCTCCGGTTTAGTAATTACTTCGCATAAATCCCGCCAAACCAACTCATCAAGTTGAACTGCTGGTATAAATCGGGAGCCACAGCGTTCTTCCCGTCCCGTTTGGATCGGATCCATTTTACCCTTACAGGCATAATAGGCTTTCCCAGCACTGGCTCGTCCGCTAGAAGCTAACCGGCAGTGACCACAGCTAATTAAAGCTCGCAATAAATACTCTTGCGTTACGTTATTGCGGCGTGCAAACTGTTGTCCCTTAGATAATTTCACCTGGACGGCCTCAAATTGCTCTTTACTTACAATGGCTTCAATCTGACCAACCACCACCCACTGCTCTGGTGGGGTGGCTACCCGGCCCCGATCCTTGCGACCCACCGGGTTAAGGGCTGAATTACGCTTATTCGAAGGTCTGGGGCTGGTCCGCCCAGCATACAAAATTCCCATATAGACTGGATTAATCAAAATCTCTCTCACACTGGCAGAACTCCACAAAATGCGGCCGCTCGGACTGAGAATATGCTGGGCCATTAAGCTTTTAGTCAGACCGAATAGAGACTGCCCTTCTTTTAAATAGGTATCAAATATCAGGTTAACCACGGTCACTTCTGCTGGCTCAAGCCGAAGACCGGCCGGGTCACGAGGACGGTCTGGATTAGGCCGATATCCATAAGGGGTTCTGGTCCAGGGTAAGAGAGTACCAGCTTCAAACTTCTGTTGGCGTCCCCGCCGCATCCGTTCGGAAATCAAACTGCGTTCGTATTCGGCGACAGCTCCCCGGATTTGTAATAGCAGTTGATCATGCGGGTCCTGGCTCATGGGACGTTCTGCAAATTCAACCTGACAGCCACCCTTTTCAAATTCCTCAATCAGCAGCATCTGATGAACATATTTACGCGCCAAACGGTCTGGCACAGTAAGTAGTACTCGATCAAAATCAGCTTGCCCGATCTTACCTCGTAACCGATCTAAACCTGGCCGTGACAAACTAGCCCCGCTAAAACCATCATCTCGAAATACATTTTCTTCTACCCAGGTCCAGCCCTGGGTCTGACAATGAGTCTGTAAGCGGATAATTTGTTGCTCAATCGTTTGGGTTTGAGCTTGACGTTGGCTGGACACCCGTACATAAATGGCTACTCTCATATTATTTTAATACCTCCTGTTTAAGTTGTAGTTGACTAAGCTGGCTACCAACGTCTGGTAAACCGGGCTGTTCTAAGCTCGGTTCAGCCTCGTTCTGCTTAATTTTGGACAGAAGGTTTTGGTAAACTTGATCCCAACGGCCCTGGGCATCATTAACTTCAATTGAACCCCGACTTATTTTCCATTGAATAGGCTTCACTTATACCTCCAGGTCTAAAGTTGAACTTTTAGACTTGAAAATATACACCTTTAGCCACGGTCAAGTAGTTTTTTGCGTAAAGCATAATGTCGGTTTGACAATTGTAAATGCAAGTATCGACTCATACAATAAATGTCATTTGTGATCATACCATCTAATAAACGTTTGTTCTAAAGTTTCAAGAGCAATCAAATCCTGGCCGATTTTTGCTTTTTATAGCCTTTGGGTTCTTTACCTATCACAAATTTAGACTGAGAAACTCCCAATTACTCCATTATATGCCTTTTGCGCCTTTCCAATTGCTAACTTTGAGTATATTTCCAGTGATTGGCCACTACAATGAACTGAATAGGGCTGGATTTATGCACTGCAGGGTCAGCCACAGGGGGGCTGCCTCTATATTTATGCCCCTCAAAGCTTAGAATTGTGCCTGTAGCCAATTTTTG
>CASBQM010000401.1 GCA_949127645.1 Synechococcales cyanobacterium PMM_0036 | reverse complement strand
GGTTATTAGTGCTATACTGACTCTCAAACTATTAAGTTATCTAGGTTCGGTAGCCTCGGAATCACTCCGCTTAGCTCTCGCTTCGCTTCGCTTCCCCTCGACCGCTTTATCAATATAGCTACCTTTTACTTGAGGTGTCAACCCTCACATCAGGGAATCTTTGAGTCGGCAGTAAAATGGCTCTGGGTAGTCGTTCTGAGTGCTTCGCTTCTAATGTGTAGAAGGGAGCAAATTCACGATCGCGTCAAAAACACCTTCAGACGCAGTAGGGTTATAGTCTGTCCCAGATTAAGTTGAAGAGCAGAGACTCCAGCTAGGCGAGACTGAACCCAGCCTTCACCCCAATGCCATTCTTGATAGCCATCCACGCCTTTGCTCATGAGGATTTGCAGCCCGTTGGGGCTAGCTGTTTCTACCTGATGCTGGATGGACACGGGACCGAGCCAGCTTGTGAAAGAAGCTCCTGCGCAGAGTCGGTCTGGCATTCCTGTAGAAAACGTCTGAGGAAAGAGCCACTGCTGAAACTGGCTGGGGCAGAGCAGGCTATCAGAGATTTTTTGTTCTGAGGCAGCGATTTCAATGCGGAGGTTACTCTGTTGGAAGGTGCCAAGCATAGTTGTTTTAGGGTGGGTTACAGATTTTTGGTTTTGAACGTCATACTGTTTGGCGGCGAAGCTTGTAAGTTGTTCTGTGCTGCTTACAGGCTAACAAAGAGTTGCAGCATAGCGAAGGAGAGTCTGTGAGCAATCGAATTAGGGTAACGGTAAAGCTTTTTGCAGCCTACCAGGAGGTGTGCGGCGTGTCAGAATTAGCCTTGCATTTGCCCTGTGGTGCGATCGTCGGTCAGGTGCGCGATCGCCTAATTGAGCAATATCCTGAGTTAGAACAATGGCGTGATGTGACTCGGTTTGGCTTAAACCTTCAGTTTGTAGAGCCTAATGCTGTTTTACAGAATGGAGATGAGGTTGTTCTTATTCCTCCTGTTAGTGGGGGTTAAGAAAAGGGCGCAATGTCAAGCTGAGTGAACTGTACAAGCCAGTCTTTAACTTGATGCGTTGCTCGACAGTCATCTTCGTTGTAGCGGAGGATGGCTTCTAAATGGGTGCGATCGCCTGTGGTGAGCCACTGGTCGTACCAGCAAATGGACTGAGCGCCGTTGGCTGCGGAGTCTCGCCAGTTGAAGCCGAGCCAGCGGGCGATCGGCTTGAGGGCATAGCTTTCGACGGGCAGGATGGCGACTCGCGTTACGCGTTCATGTAGGTCAACAAATCGGCTCAATAACGCTTCGATCAAATGGCTAGGCGTGCTGTAGCATTCTCCCAGCTGCTTAACAGTTTGAGCTTCGTAGGGGCAGAAGTGAAAAATCGGAGCATGGGGATAACGCCAGACTAACTCTAGAAATTGGTTCCAGACTTTGCCTTCAGCAACCTGATGTTCAGCTAGAAAGGGGTGGAAGATTTCTGTTTGGGCTAAGCGATCGACTACTAGGACACCGTGCAGGTAGACCAAATTTTGCTCTGGTGCTGCCTCAATATCAAAGTAAAGTTCTATATCTGCCGTGGGTAGCTCTATCTGAGAGAGAAGTGGAACTGTAGGAGAAAGCGAGGATTCTGTGTGAGCGATCGCCCGATTTTGAAGGGTTGCCTGAGCCTGTTTGACCAAGCGTTGAGCGACCTGAAACCCAAATCCAGGTAGGGATTCAAGCTGTTTGGGCGAGGCGATCGCGATCTCTTCTAGGGTTTTAAGCTGAAGGGCTTTGAGCTGAATATAGCGGCTGGGTGTAACGCCAGGAAGGAGAGAGAGATGGCGATCGCCCTGAGCCAAGGTGTAGCAATGGCTAAACCAATGACAAAGATCGCAGCGGCTGTGGGTGATGAAAACCTCAGGCTCTTGCTGCTGAAGCAAGGTTTCCATACAACTCTGCAAGATTTCCTCCATGCGGGGCAGCACGTCTACCAAGCTGACAGCATAGGTGCCGCGCTGCCGCAGAATCAGCCAGCCTGTTTCTGCCCACATTCCCTGAACTGCGGCTAACACATAGGTATGAAAGGCGACTGCCACCTGGTAGTCTAGCTTCGGGCGCTTGCCCAAGCGAATATCTGTCGGGGCATACAGCCAGTCGCCCCAAATGGAATATCCTGGCTGTTTAACCAGCAAATCGGGACAGCTAACGAGATGAATGCCGTTTCCTAAAGGAATCTGAAGAACGCCGTTGGCGATGCGATCGACTCCTTGTTGCATCAGCGCCGTTGTGGCAATCGCTCCCGCCACCCAATCTCGCCTTGGGTAGTTTGGTTCTTGAAAAGGAGCTTGAGATAAGACCTCTCGTTGATGAACGTAGCTATCCTGACGCAATTTTCGCAGATAGTCGGGCGGAGAGGTGCGCTGTTGGCGATCGCCATATCGATCTAAAAAGACTCGGCGAGGGCAGCGCTGATAATTGAATAAAATCTCGTCGGTCAGCCAAATTTCTGTTGAGCTTGTTTCTACTGAATCAACAGATTGTAGAGCTATAGAAGTTTGACTAGGCACCAAAACTGTAGAGGCGAGTAGGTTGTCCTCAGCCTCTGTTGAATTAGGTGAGTAAGGGTTAACCGACAGAGTCCTCCAAGAGAAAGCGCTCTTGAGAAAGGCTACGCAAAAGCCTATGAGTAGATAGCCTACAAGTCCCTAGAAAGCGATAAATGGTTAAGAAACATGACGCTACGATAACGATCGGCTGAAGCGATCGCTCTTTTAGAAAATCTGTGTCTGACCGCTTCGCCATACTGCGTAACGTACCCAAAGAGGATTCAGTCTTTTTGCAGTTCATCCTTACCTATGACTTTAGCCTGATTCTTTAATTTTTGCTTACAGGTTTCGATAAAACCGCCACTTCATCTACCGTTTGGATCTCGCCGTTGGAAAGAGGAAGATAGGCAACTACCCACTCTGTTACCTTTTCTTTTTTGTCCAAATTAAGTAGACGATCGCCGCTGCCTGTTCTGGTTTGCACCGGGATTTGTTCTGGAAGCAGTCGAGCCATGCGATCGGAATCAGTCAATACTTTCACCTCCATACCAGAGGCAGCTAGAGCGATCCCTGCCAGGCGATCGGTTTTGACTGCGAACTGGATCGCCTGAACTCCAATTTCACCTCGATTGCCGGGTTTGATGGTACTAATGGGCATACGCTTGGCGTTGCTTTGGGCAGAGATGAGCAGCAGATCGTCGGATGCAGTCAGCACTAAACAGCCAACCAGCTCTTCTTGCTTCGGCAAGCGCAAGGCTAGATTACCTTGAGCCGATCGCCCCATCACGGGCACCTGCTCATCATTGATGACAAATCGCAAGATCCGACCGCCAGAAGTGGCTAAAACAAGATGCTCTCCCGCTTCTGCCAACGTCACGTAACGAAGCTCATCGTCGTCTTTTAGTTTGAGTGCCGTGAGTCCTCGCCCAGTGAGGTTGGTAAACTCTGAGAGTGGCATTCGCTTTAGCCGTCCTTGACGAGTCAGCATGATCAGATCCAGCGTTTCCAAATCGTTGGGGAAGAGGACAAACTGGGTGACGATCGTTTCTGGATCGCCTTGAGCGGTAGAAGGCAGTAAAGTCACTAGCGGTGTGCCTTTGGATTGCCGAGTAGTAGGAGGAATATCGCTCACTTTTACCGTGTATGCCCTACCGCTGCGAGTCAGCACTAGCAGTTCTTGATTGGCAGTCGCCATTTCTACTAGAGTCGTGAAGTCTTCGTTTTGCACCAAGGTTTGAACGGGCTGCGCCTCTTGCTTAGCCATCTGGCGCTGAAAAACCTTGGGTGCCAATCGCCGCACATAGCCGCGATGGGTAAATTCTAGGACAATCTCTTGCGTCTCCGCCTCGCCTTCGGCAACCACTTCGGCAAGTTTGGCTAGCTCGATCGCCTGTTCTTCGGCACTCAGCAAGCGAGTCCGGCGGGGATCGGCGTATTTACGC
>CASBQM010000400.1 GCA_949127645.1 Synechococcales cyanobacterium PMM_0036 | reverse complement strand
CTCGTGAGGCGTTAGATCAAGCGATTACGGATGCATTAAATGCTGTGACTTTAGACGATATTCGAGGGTGGTTCACCTATCGTTGCTATCGTACTTAACTGAGTTGAAAACCGCTATACCACTCTCCGGTCGAACCATAAATGTTGATGGTGGTGGGCTGACGAATCGAGCAAAGGATCTCCCCGTTAGGAGCTGTTCTCACATTCGAGGGGGGATTGAAAACAACCGCTGTACTTAAGGTGCTCTCGCCTGGACTAGCACTAGAAGCAAGACGATCGCAAACAGCATTCACCATGCTTTGGGTCGCTTGGGACTGTGGGCGATGGACTGTGCCTTCGGGAAAGGTTGTCCAACTCGTCCTGGCAATTGGCTTGGCTCTGAACGCGATCGTTGCCCAGGTGATAGACAAAATCAGCGCTGCGGTAACTGGCTCTAGAGATTGAGCAGAGGTTTACATTAATGCTCTGACCATCAACCGCTTGCCCTGCATAGTAATTGCAGGTTTGCGCGATCGCATGGGGTAAAGGAATCCAAGCTGTGCAAAGAGTCAGACCGGCTAGTGCCAGATGAGCTGCCTTCATGGGAGTTAAGGGGTAAATTGCCCAATCTTCTCAACTCCCATCGCCTGATGGAGATCCAGAGGTGAGGATTCAAGGAAAGTTCAAACTCAGGTGAAGGAGGAATGAGGGTAGAGGCCACAGCCCCAACCCCGGTAAGTACATCAGAGGATATTCCTACATCGACAGATAAGGCAGCAGCCGCTCGACATAGCTACGAACAGCTTCAGCCCCCGAATCAAGGTAGTATCCGCTAATCACCGCTTCTACTGCACCACTAAGAATCTTGGGGTTCTGTTGCTCCCCTTGCGCCTTCGCACCCTTGCCAAGCCGCAGCGGATAGCGATCGCCCAGTTTCAAAGAGGCAGCGACCTTTGCCAAAGTCGAGTTTCGCTCCAACGCCGATCGCCAAAGGGTCAGACTCCCTTCGCGGCTCTGGAGGTGACGGCAGTACAGCAGATCAGAGAGGTGAAACTTGAGGACAGCATCACCCAGAAATTCCAGCCGTTCGTTATGCTCTACGCCGGGATGCTCGTTGGCATAGCTGCTGTGCGTTAAAGCCTGAAGCAGCAAAGCAGGACTATTGAACTTAGGAAGTTCAAGCATAGTGATTCTCCATAGATTGAGTGAACCAATCTGCCCACGCTAAAACGATGAACTTTCCAAAGGAAAAGCTATCTCAGTCTGGAAGTTCATTGGAAAATCGATCGATCATTTGAAAGATTTATGCCGACTGAATAGTTCAATAGGCATAAGACTGTCAAAGCTTCACTCATCCCACCAGAACGGCAGCCTTGTCTAGCAGTAGCAAATCTTATCTCAAATATGGCTCTTTGCAATGATGCTCGTCAAGCTATTGGGGAAATGGTTCGACCTAAAAGGCAATCGACCACAATTGCGCAGATCCAAAAACGAAACCTGATCGCATGGAGTCGATCGGGGACACAAGGAGTCATCGAGATTAACCATTTAAGCCGCGTCCAATCTACCTTGCTGGAGGCGATAGGCAAAGCGGACAGCCACACCAGGACTAATTTGCTCGTGCAAAGCCTCTAGTTCAGTATCCAGGAAATCTGGCTCCAGTCCTGCCTTTGGATCACGTCGCTCATAATGCAGCATGGCGTATAACCCCACCTTCGTTTCACCCTCTTGCTGCCAGGTGCGAGTCCGCAGTTCTGGCTTAAAGCCAAGCGATCGCGCCAAGTCCAACACTTCAACCGGAGTCAGGTTCTCTATTTCATGTAGAGAAATATAGAGCATGACCTCGCCTGGTTTGGGAATGAGTGACATTGTGGAAATAGCAACGGCAGTCATCGAATTTCACTCCTGAAATAACAGACCCATTTGCGGCTCGTTCGCCCTTTTCGCTGAGGATTACCTGAAAGGGTAACAAGGGTTTTGCCATCCTCTGCGGTTGTCTTGGCAAGTAGCCCAGGGACTAACTTGTCTCCTTAGCGTGCTATTTTGTCCGAATTCTGCGTTTGCCCCTATTGGCAATGGATTCGGTCAAGCTAAAGAAGCTGGATCAAAACCAATCGTTTAGAATTTAGCTGAGCTTTTGCAGATGCAAGAATTTGATTACGCGATCGATTTCAAAGCGATCGACTTTCGTCAGCATCCAGAACTGTACCAGATCGGTCGTGGCGAACAGGGAGTTTTGCTGGTTGAACCCCTCGGCGGATCACCTTGCGCGCCAGCATCGGATTAAGTCCAGCCAGCGGCTGCAACTCTGCTAGACGAGATTCACTCAACGGGATGCCCTAGTGCTTTCAGCTGAGCTTTCAGAATGGCATTCTCTTCCTTCAATGCCCCCAATCCCTTAAAGCGATCGATCTCCCCAAACGTGACGGCATTGAGATCCAAAAACTGGGCAATGGCAAGCTCTAGCACCTGGGCATCGGTCAGCCCATAGGTATCTGCGTGATCTTCTAAGGCATCAACAACTGCGTCAGGTAAAGACCTCAATATCTCTGATAAGCGTCCAGCACTAGAGGGTTGGAGTTGCTGCATGGCTGCCACCTCACTGATGGGGATACGTCTGTTATAGCTCGGTTGAGCCGCAAAGATCAGCCCCTTCTCAATTATGAGTAGAGCGTCCAGATAACGGGCAGTGATGGGAACAGTGACGACACAGACACTTTGGGCACTCCGTCCGTCTAGAAACATTTGATTGAGAGTTTGATGTCCGTTTTGAAAGCGAGTCCGAAAGGCAGAGGCTTTGCCGATGTAAAGAATCTCGTTTTCTGCTGACTTCAGGGCGTAAATACCCGCGTGAAAAGTCAGGTTCTTGTATCCTTTTTCCAGCGGCAAACAGTCTTCAAACCGAGTAGCCTGAACTACTTTCAAGATGCGGGAGATTTCCTTCCTTACCCGCTCAGTACTTGGCATTCACTTACCGCCCTTACTCAAGCATTGCTTCCACCGTCTAGATAACGAGAACAGATCTAGCTGTCACCCAATACAGCTTAATGGCAGTTAGCCTAACTCGATCGGATCAAGTTCAGCGAATACCACCCTCCAATCCTGACCCAACCCTGACTCCTGACGAACTTTGACCTGAAGCCCCTCCACAGCTTCCACAATCCAATCCCCTGCTTTACCCATCCACCGGACGATCGCCCCAGGCAGCAAGCCCAGCGTTTCTATCACCTGCGACCGCAACTCATCAGACATCTGCATCAGCACCGCAGACCGCTGGGATAAATCCCAGGTCATCCAGAGAGATCGCACCAGCGACCATTCTTGAACTGCCACAGCCTGAGTCAGAATATCCAACCCATCGGCTAACTCCTCTGAGAGCAATTCACCCTCGGTAGTCACAGCCCCCCCTTTATTTATATTCTTATCAAAATAGACCCCTGTGACTACCACAGTAGAAGCAGCCTCAACCTCCCTCTGAGCCTGGGATTCCCGTTTTGAACGACGATATTCCAGCACCTCTTGGGCAATTGCCCATTGCTCCAGATCCAGCCGATATACCCGCACCTGATCTCCCCTGGCACCCTCCCGACGATCGCACACCAGCCGCAGCCCGATTTGCTCCAAGAGCTGCTGCAAGATTTGAATCGGACTGGCATTGCGACGAATCGTGATGCCCAGGAAATCCTTGATGATCAGGGCATGGCGTTGAGTCTGCCGTTGCAGCTCCAGCAAGTCCAACTCATCATTGCGAAACTCACGATCGGGATTGAGAAACAGATGCAGTCCCAACTCCCGCCGTAGTGACCAGGACACCGAATCGTTGCGCCAGTCCAAGGAATGAAACTTCTCGCGATCGCTGAGATCTTTCGCCGCAACCAAAGCCGGGGGAAAGAAGATGCGCTTGCCCTACATCACCTTCACCTCCGAGGGGTCTTCCAGCAGTGCCTCAAGCAAGGTGAACT
>CASBQM010000399.1 GCA_949127645.1 Synechococcales cyanobacterium PMM_0036 | reverse complement strand
TATAACGCCCTATGAAGACCTGATGATGTAACTCAAATCAGCCCTCATCCCCCAGCCCCTTCTCCCAAAGCAGGAGAAGGGGAGCAATTTCTCAAAGTCCTTCTCCCAGAGCGGGAGAGGGATTCAGGGTGAGGGCGATCGGGAACGTTGTACATCGCGTATGAGTATAAGGCTGTATGGAGGGATCACCGAGATGGATTCAGAAAGCGAGTTGAAAACTTCATTACATCGCCCAAATCAGTATCTCCATCCCGATCGCTATCTAAAAAAGCGCTGAGCAGCGGATTGCCGCTCCCACCCGACACGCCAGGCTTATTGGCTCCCAGATTCAAAAAGCTCAACACAACAGGGATCAACATAGGCAGCATCGACTGCACCATGGTTGGATTTAACCCCGTTTTTTGCGCCACGGTCTGCGCTAACTGCTGCTGCATCTGAGCTGGAATCAAAGACTGGAGAGTGCCGCCTATGCCGCCCCCCATGCTTCCACCCATAGCTGCCGTTGCCGCCTGACCTAGCATCCCACCTAAAGGGTTACCTCCAGTGGCTTGACCTAGCATTCCTCCCAAAGGGCTGCCGCCCCCTGCAAGCTGACCTAGCATCCCTGCAAGCTGTGACCCCCCCATTTCCGAACTCTGCTGCTGCAAAACTGGACGGAGCGCACCCCCCAAAGCCGAAATCACATTTTGTGTTGTACCCGTATCTAATCCAGTTTGCTGGCTAACCTGCTGCACTGAACCCAAAAGCGATCCCAACTGCCCTACGCTGGCTTGCTGATTGGGATTATTAACAGCGCTCAATACATCAAAGAAAAGTCCCATTTTTTGCACCTTAGCTTGATAAAAGCTGGATATTCTTTCGCAAGAAATCTGCAACACGATCGGCAGACTTAGTAGACTTGTCTGTTAAAGATTAGTCCCTCGTTAATGAATACCTCTAAATCAGAGGTTTTTGCACTGATTTAATGGTTTTTTATCAAATGCGGCTTGCTTTTGTATCGAGTGCCACTCGCTTTCTATCAAGTGCAACTCAAAATCTTTGCGGCGATCGCCTCCGTTCAGCCCGAGAATCCGCAATTAGCCAAGCGGCGGCAATGCCACCCACAAAGCCAAATAGGTGCCCCTGCCAGGAAATACCTAACTGCCCTGGTAAAACGCCCCAGATTAAGCCCCCATAGGCTAAGCCAACAATGACGGAGAACAACACAGAGCCAAAACTGCGCTCGAAATAGCCGCGAGAGATCAGAAATCCCAGGTAGCCAAAAATTACGCCGCTAGCTCCAATGTGGACCGTGTTCGTGGGGGCAATTAGCCAGGTGCCTAGCCCGCTAATTAGCATAACGATCGCCGTTACCCCAAAGAAATCGCTGGTACGCCGCAGCATGACGAACCAGCCTAGCGTTACGAAGGGCACGGTATTAGCAATCAGATGGGCGAAGTTGCCGTGCAAAAATGGCGCAAACAGAATTCCTCGTAAACCTATTACACTACGGGGAATGATGCCAAAGCTGTTAAGCGCTCCGCCCAAGAAGAAATCAACGATTTCGATCGCCCACATCAAACCTACGACAAAGACCAGGATCGCCACCTGAGCTTTGACTTCGCCCATTAAACCCCGAACTTCCCGATCGCTCTGAACTTCTCGATTGCTCATGTGGGCACCAACTCACCCGGACGCAAGCGCACCCATTTACCCATTTCTTCCTTAAAGCTCTGACAGCCCACTACATCGTATTCTTTCTCAATTTCGTTGGCTAAAACCCGAATGTTGGCGTTAATTTCGGGTGCTGTGGCTTCAAAATCAGGCGACTCCGTTAAATGCCGCTGTAGATGAAGCTCTTCTACCGCGTGATAGGTCGTGCAGCGATCGACGTAATGGCAATTAATGCAAATACACATGGGCAAACCCCTCGCTTTTGCTACTCTAGCCTCAATTCTAGAATATCCAACAATATTCTTGAGAGAACCTAAATCTCTTCAGCAAAAAATTATGGGCGTTACTAAATCGAGGTATGAACGCTAAAGTCCACTCTCACCCTAGCCCTCTCCCAAAAGGAGAGGAAACAAGACTTCTAGCTCCTTTCTCACTAGGGATAAGGGCTGGGGATAAGGGCAATTGAACTCTGCCATATCCCTCCTCAAATTCCTAAAGCTGGTGACAAGACTCGAACTTGCGACCGGCGGTTTACAAAACCGCTGCTCTACCAACTGAGCTACACCAGCAATTCGCATCTCAATATAGCAAACTTTCAACCCTTTCTAGGCAATTTAAGTCATGCAATTTAGGTCATGCAATTTAGGTTATGCAGTTCAAGTTTGCAAAGCCGCTATTTCTGAGAGACTTGCGTTGGCGTAGAGATAGCAGCAGCCACGGCAGATCCCAGAGGATTAACGGCAGTCCAGCCTTCTGTGGAAGGGAGCAGCGTTTCAAAATGTAAGTGCGGTCCCGTAGAGCTGCCCGTACTGCCGACTAGCCCCAAAACGCTGCCCTGCTCCACACGATCGCCCGGTTTGACGGCGATCGCAGACAGGTGAGCATAGAGGTTTTGCTGTTGCACAGAATTTGCTTCCACGATGACGGCTAGTCCGTAGCCCCCCATATCTCCCGCCGATACCACGCGAC
>CASBQM010000398.1 GCA_949127645.1 Synechococcales cyanobacterium PMM_0036 | reverse complement strand
TGCCAGCGCTAGCGAAATTTTGTCGGGCGCGCTGCAAGACGACAAGCGCGGCACGTTGGTGGGCAGCCAAACCTTCGGTAAAGGGCTAGTGCAGTCGGTGCGGGGCTTAGGGGACGGCTCTGGTTTGGCGGTAACGGTGGCAAAATATCTCACTCCCAGCGGTCGAGATATCAACCATTCCGGCATCAAGCCTGACGTAGTGATTGACCTGACGGACGATCAGCGAAAAGATTTGTTTGGCGCAAACAACCGCCTAGGCACAGCCGATGATATTCAGTACGCCAAGGCGCTAGAGGTGCTAGGTCAAAAAATCGCTGAAGTGCGATCGGGTGCTCAGGCAAATACAGCGCCCTGAGGCTGGGCGATAACGCAGACTATCTGCAAGAAATGATTTGGTTTCTTTTGCTCTTCTTTGGGCACTGTAGAGGTACAAAAGCCTGCTACAGATCGCCTCATTGATCGAAGCAGGGGCATCTACCGCGCCCATTGGAGCCAAATCATGACTGTTTGCCCGCCTCGTTTTCTGGCTACGCCTCGCCAATGGCTGACGATCGCCGATCTGCTGACGCATCGAGCTATGACTCAGCCCGATCAGACCGTCTATATTTTGCTGGGAGATGGGGAACAAGAAACCGATCGCCTTACCTATGAGGCTTTGGCGCAAAAAGCTCAGACGATCGCCGCCAGATTGCTGACTTTGGCAAAACCGGGCGATCGCGCTTTGCTGCTCTATCCACCTGGATTAGACTACATTGCGGCGTTTTTTGGCTGTCTTTATGCGGGCATAGTGGCTGTCCCAGCTTATCCGCCCAGGGCTAATCGTTCGGCGGAGCGAGTTCAGTTGATCGCCCAAAATGCGCAAGCAACGGTTGCTCTAACTACGGTAAGCATTGCGGCAAACGCCACTTGGCTAAAGGAAACGCCAGATTTGGCGGCTCTACACTGGCTGACGACGAATGATAGCGGTATTTCTGCCGAGCGGTCTCAAGTCGATCAGTGGCGATCGCCCATCCTAAACAGCAGCACCCTAGCATTTTTGCAGTACACCTCCGGTTCAACAGGCACCCCAAAAGGCGTGATGGTAAGCCACGGAAATTTGCTGCATAATCTGGAGCTAATCTGCACCTGCTTTGGCAACACGGCTGAGAGTCGGGGCGTGACTTGGCTACCGCCCTATCATGACATGGGGCTAGTGGGGGGAATTCTTCAGCCGCTCTACGTTGGGGCTTCTACGGTGCTGATGTCTCCTATGGACTTTTTGCGGAAGCCGATTAACTGGCTACGAGCGGTTTCTCAGTATCAGGCAACCACCAGCGGTGGGCCTAATTTCGCCTACGAGCTGTGTGTGCAAAAGATTACGCCAGAACAGCGATCGACGCTTGATTTGAGCCATTGGGAAGTGGCGTTTAACGGAGCGGAGCCAATTCGGGCAGCGGTTCTGGAGCGGTTTGCCGAAACCTTTGCGGTCTACGGCTTTCAACGAGAGGCGTTTTATCCCTGCTATGGCATGGCGGAAACTACGCTGCTAGTTTCGGGCGGACAAAAGTCTCAGCCGCCCGTGATTAGGACGGTGAATGCGGCAGCGCTATCGCAAAACCAGGTTATTTCTGCCGATTCTGCCGATTCTGCCGATTCTGCCGATTCTGCCGATTCTAAAGAGGGGCGATCGCTCGTGGGCTGTGGTCAGGCGGCGCAGAGAGTGGCGATCGTCAATCCAGAGACGCGGGTTGTTTGTGCTGCCGGACAGGTGGGCGAAATTTGGGTGGCGCAAAATCCGAGCGTGGCACAGGGCTATTGGCAGCAGCCTGAGCAGACCCGTCAGGTGTTTCAAGCAATGACAACAGCGAATCCTGAAGAGAACTTTGAAGTTACTCTCTATCTACGAACGGGCGACTTAGGATTTGTCGAAGATGGGGAACTATTTGTAACCGGACGACTGAAAGATGTAGTTATTGTTCGGGGACAAAATCATTATCCACAAGATATTGAATTAACTGTGGAACAGTGCCATGAGTCATTACGAAAACCGGGCTGCTGTGCGGCATTTGCGATCGAAATAGAGGGTGAAGAACGGCTAGTCGTGGTGGCTGAGGTAGAGCGGCGATACCAAGAGCGCCGTCGGGTGACAACAGCGGCGATCGAGCGATCGGGCGATGGTGCTGATATGACCGAGCGCCGCCAAACTTCTCCAGATTTAGACGGCACGGCGCATCAATCGCTAGATGTAGATCAGGTGGTTAGCCAGATTCAGCAGGCTGTGGCGATCGAGCATGGCTTGCAGGTGTATGGAGTGGCGCTGCTATCGGCGGGAAGCATTCCAAAAACTTCCAGCGGCAAAATTCAGCGCTATGCTTGCCGGAGCGGATTTTTGAGCGGCAGTTTGGATATCGTGGCTTCGAGGGAGACAGCAAGTCCGGCTCAACAAATTGCTAAAAAGCTAGAAATCTCTGAGAAGCTAGAAATCTCTGAGAAGCCAAATGATCCAACGCACTCTCAAGCCGATAACTTGATTCAATGGCTGCGGGATTATGGAGGCGATCGCATCAACTCGTTCTTAATTGACGAGCGCCGCTGTATTCCGCCCCATATCGTCCTGGATTTTGGCAATCGGGGACTGCTAGGAATGCAGGTACCCCAATCCTATGGCGGCATTGCGCTCAGCCATCGTAGCACCCTGCGGATTTTGCAGCAGTTGGGGGCGATCGATTCGACGCTGGCGCTGTTTGTCGGCTTGAATAACGTGCTGGGGATTCGCCCGATTCTCAACTACGGCTCTGAAGCGATCCGGGAAGAGTTTTTGCCGAAGCTGGCGACAGGGCGGGAGCTAGCGGCATTTGCGCTGACGGAGCCAGGAGCGGGGTCTAACCCACAGGCGATTTCGACACAGGCGATTTCGGCAGGCGGGGCAAGCGGGGGGCTGCAACTCTACGGCACCAAAATTTGGAGCGGTTCGGCGGCTTGGGCAGGGGTAATCAATGTATTTGCTCAACACCTAGATGCCAACGGCAAATCTAAGGGAGTGAGCGCTTTTGCCGTACGGCAGGGTAGCCCAGGTCTGCGGCAGGGTGCTGAGG
>CASBQM010000397.1 GCA_949127645.1 Synechococcales cyanobacterium PMM_0036 | reverse complement strand
CACCCGCACCTCTCACCGAGAGAGCGCCATCAAGTTACACAGCTTGTACACTGCTCTGGCACTAACATTGCCATCCCATTCGCCATTGCCAACTTCCGAGACATCGAAGCCAATAATTTGCCGTCCGCTGTGAATCACCTCTCGAAACAGGCAGAAAGTCTGCTCTAGCTCTAATCCGCCTGGAACCGGAGTGCCTGTATTAGGACAAAGCTTGGGATCAAGTCCGTCCACATCAAAGCTGATATAAACCTGCTGCGGTAGCTCGGCAACAATCTGCTGACAAATCTCTAGCCAAGACAGTCCTGCGTAGAGCTTCTGCTTTAGCATCGGATCGTAGTAAGCTGAAATACGCCCGTTTGACTGCTGAATCAGGCTAAATTCGTCATGGCACAGATCCCGAATGCCGACTTGAACTAGCTTAGAAATCTGCGGCAGTTGCAAGGCATTAAACATAATCGAGGCGTGAGAAAACTGGAAGCCCTCATAGGCATCACGCAGGTCAGCATGGGCATCAATATGCAAAATACCAAAGTCGGGATAGCGTTTTGCTAACGCCTGCATATAGCCTAACGGCACGCTGTGATCGCCACCAATCACTGCCACCTGTTTACCCAGATTCATGGCGGCTGTTGCCTGATCAAATAGCCACTCGTTGACACCTTGGCATTCTTGATTGACGTTGCGTAGCACCTGAGCGAGTTCTGCATCATCTTCAATGCGCTTGCCTTGCTCTAGATATTCAATAATCTGAGCGGCTTGCTGCCGCAGGACACCATTTTTTTGCTCAATCTCCGCCGGAATTTCTGCCATAAAAATGCCCTGCCGCCAGCCCTCAGGATTGTCGAAGTCAAAAATGTCAAGCTGGCGAGAGGCATCTAAAACCGCCTGGGGTCCAGCAGCCGTACCTGCACGGTATGAGACCGTCACTTCCCAAGGCACACCAAAGACGATCGTGCTAGCAGAATCGTAGTCGAAGGGCAACCCTAGCAAATTGCCGTTGTCTACGCCGATGCTGCTGGGGTCAAAGTTTTGCAGTGTTTGCGCTTGAAGATTTTGGTCTTGAGATAACTTTTGGTCTTGAGATAACTGGGTTGCCATGGGCTTGTCCTAGAGGAATTTTGTTGAGTGAGAGACGCGATCGCCCTTCTAGTCTATCTCTAGGTCAGCCCAGTAATAGAGCGCATTTCCACACCTAAAATTCAGCGTTTTTCCATTTTTTAGGGAGGCGTGCAATGCACACCTCCCTAAAAGTTAAGCTCTTGAATTTGATTAGAGCTAAGTGCGATTGGAGCCTCAAGTTAGCTAGAGGCTAACGCTCCGGCACCGGCTGAAGCTAGGGCTGAAATGAAAGCCGTGATAAATAACCACCAAGCTGCGGCTTCTGCGGCTTTACGAGTTTCCTCCATTTGCCGTTGGGCTTGAGCTTTGACAGATTCTACCCGTCTTTGTGCCTCATTTTGAATACGTTCAGCCTGCTGCAAAACGCCCGTTCGAGCTGAATCAATTTGATCGATAATTCGATTGGCATCTGTCTCAGAAATATCTTTGCGAGAGCTGATGAGAGCCACTAAAGTCTGGCGATCGAAATGGCTTAAACGAGTTCGCAGAGCCTCAAATCCAGCCTGAGGATCGTCAAACAGGGTGCGTACATCTTGCGTGATGCCTTCGTAATTTAGCTCGGGGCGATTCAGTGAGTTGAAGTAGTCCCGAACTCGTCCAAAAATGCGATCGATAATTTCCTGAATGCGTTGCTGAATTTGTTGCGCCTGCTCCAAAATTTGGTCACGAGTCGATTCAATTTGAGATACGATCCGCTCTGCCTCTTCTGACGAGATGTCCTGCCGCTGCGACAACAGCGCAATCAGAGTTTGCCGATCGAACCGAGAGAAGCGATCGCCGATATTCTGCAAGCCAACCTGCGGAGATTGAACCAGCAATTTCAGATCACGCTTGATGCCATCTGGATTCAGCTCATCTTTATCGGTGTTGCGGAGATAGTCTTCAATCGTGGTCTCAAAGTTCACGACCTGCTGTTGTGCCCGCAATGCCAGACGACGGGGCGATCGAATAATCTTCCGAATAGCTTCCTGCACCTGATCAATAGTCTGATTGACCTGAGCTTCTGATAAGTCTTGTCGTTGACCTAAGAGCTTGACCAGAGTCGCGCGATCGACCTGAGAGAGCCGATGCCGCAAGGCTGCCGCACCTGCCTTAGGATCATCTAAGAGCTGAGTTAGATCACGCTGAATTCCATCTGGATCAAGTTCCTCAAGCTGGGTTCGGCGCAGGTAATCTGAAAGAGAACTTAGCGTCTGATCAGCCTTGTCCTTAACGGTCTCTTTGACGGTATCAACAGCCGTGCGAGGTGAATTTAGCAGCGTTTGCCAATTAGATTCAACTTGAGCAACCACTTGGTTGGCTTCTGCCTCAGTCATATCCTGACGCTGACTCAGCAGTTGCACAACGGTATCACGATCGAACTGTGAAGCCCGATCACGCAGGGCAGAAATTCCTGTCTGGGGATCAGACACCAAGGTTTGCAAATCGCGCTTGATCCCTTCAGGACTCAGCTCGGCTTTGCCCGTGTTACGCAGGTAATCTTCGAGTTTCTGCTTTGTGCTAGCTAGGCGCTGTTTCGCCTGTTCATCTAAGGACTGAGACTCAAACAATACGCGATCGCGGACTGTTTCTAGCGGAGTCAGAATGCTCTCCACTTCGGTAGGTGTAACATCCGATCGCCGGAGCAAGATCTGCCGCAATGCCTCTCTGTCATAGGAAACTAGCCGCAAACTGAGCGTTTCATGATCCGCGTCTACATCTTCCAAGAGAGTGCGGAAAGTTGGAGCCTCATTGGAGTAGAGTTCCTGCTTAGGCGTTTGCAGTAGATACTCCTCAATTCGCCGTCTCAGATATAAGGTCGTTTCCCGCTCTTTAACGGCGCGCGCCTCAACCAATACTTCTAGACGGGTTGTTTCTAGCCGATCGGCAACTTGTTGAATCTTATCTTGCGTAAATACACCCCGCGATCGCAGTATTTCAACAAAATACGATCGGTTCATCAACGATAGCTGCTCGATCACTGCATTGGGATCTGCATCCACGTCATACAGAACAGTACGAAAATCTTTGGCGATCGTCGCTGGATTCATTTGCCAAGAGTACGTATTTCGCAGATAGTTATCTACGTCGGTACGAATGGGGCTATGGACATTCTCACTTCCGTTCTCTTGCCCATCTCCCGGCTGCCCACCTTGA
The DNA here is from genome assembly GCA_949127645.1 of Synechococcales cyanobacterium PMM_0036. Taxonomy (GTDB): domain Bacteria; phylum Cyanobacteriota; class Cyanobacteriia; order Elainellales; family Elainellaceae; genus Drouetiella. The sequence goes on along the minus strand of CASBQM010000397.1, from coordinate 9,554 downwards.
AATTGACTCACGAGCTGACTGGTTTGTTCAGCTACTTTGCCTGGAGCTGTTTTCAGCCGTTCTAAAATCTGCTCAATTTTTAAGTCCGAAAGATCGGTACGTCCTGCCAATAGGCTGACAAGCGTGGCTATCCCAGACTGAACAGTTGGCTGAAAACCACCAGACTGCTCTTGACCAGGAGCCTGACCAGGAGTTTGACTCCGCTCCGCCAAAACGCGATCGAGTTTTGCATTCAATTCATCAACCTTGAGCTGTCCAGGCTGAGCCGATTTGAGATAGCTTACGAGTTCCGACATTTGGTCAGGCTTGGCTTTGCGCCCAATAGTCTGTCGCCAGACTCCCTCCAACAGATCGGCAAACCGATTGACTTCATCAGACGTAAAGTCACTACGACGACTGATGAGATCTACAAACGTTTGGCGATCGATTCCCTGAAGGCGATCGCTACCCGCCAATGCCTCAATTTCAGGATCGTTGATTAACTGTTCAAAGTCCCCCCGAATCTTGGAGAGATCAAACCCAGGAAGGCTAAGACGCTGAACGTAGCTCTCGATCGATTCACGAATGCTACTAGGATCAATGCCCGAACCAATTTCGTGCTTTACAGCCGATGCCATAGCTTCCGCCGTCGAGATCATTTGCTGCTTGGCAACTTTGCCGCCGATCGCTGCCGTTGCTGTGCCCAACAGCGCCTGAACTCCCGATGTAGCTGCGCCCACCACAGAACCAATCAATGAGCCGACAGCCGTGGAACTGACCCAGACTAGAATTGAAAAGTAGGCTGCCCAAATTACTAAACCTACGATCGCGCCTAGTCTTGCCGTTGCTAGTAAGCTAAGCTGAACCGCTAAATAGCAGGCGCAAAACAGAGCAAGAGTGACCGTGATTAACGTCCAGATACCTACACGAAGACTGATCTTCCGAACGGCATGACCTCCATCATCAGACTCAGAATGATCATCATGATGATCATCTTGCGAATCTGACGATCGCCCAAGGTAAGAAATTCCTGCTGCAACTGAAAGATTGGTTAGCGCCAACTGAAATGCAAACGCCAATAACACTCCAGAGACTAGCGCAATAAAAAACTGGGGTCCTGAGAAGACAACAGAAGTTGTTCCAGGAGCAATTAAGCCTGTTGTAGTGGGAGTCTGTGCAATCCAGACTATATTTCTGAATAAATCAGTATTTCCGAATAAATCAGTGATTGTTGCCATAGCTCCAGTCGTCATAGTTTCAGCCCTCGTCAAAAGTGAGCCTTCAATAAACTGCAAAATACGCTGTATTCTCAAACAAATGACATACCTCTATAGATTAAGAATCCTTCTCAGCGCCGAATCTGCCATCTGCCCAAAGTGAGAAACTGCTTCTGATAAGTTCTTCTGATAATTTGTATGAGGATAATATGCAACGCTGCCTATCCTTATCTTTAGGTAGAGGTATATTGAGTCAATTAATTTTATTGTCAATTATATAAATGGGTGAAAATTTCAATACTTTAGAAACCAAGTGAGTCTATTAGATATTACCCGCTCGTTCTCGTTACCTGCACATTCAGATGTCTTTTCTTCTCCATTAGCGGTTGATATTCTGAGTCGATCGCTAGAAGTCGCTGAGTTTTGCTCTGCGAATGCGGCAGTCATTGATTTTCCCAATACTTTACCCGTTCAAGAGTTTGACTGTATTCGCAAAGCAGGATTGCTGACAGTGCCGCTCCGACAGGAATTTGGAGGCGCAGGTCTTGGCATCACAGCAGAAGCGACACATCTACTTTTGCGATTACTCAAGCGAATCGGCTGGGGAAATCTGGCGGTAGGTCGGATCTACGAGGGGCATATCAACGGGTTACAGCTCGTGCAAACCTTTGGAACGCCAGAGCAGATTGCACAATGCGCTAGCGATGTCCGCGATCGCCATAGGGTTTTTGGGGTATGGAACGCAGAGGCTGCTGATGGTGTACATTTAATTCCTCTGGGATCTGGACGATATCGCTTGGAGGGAGCTAAAACTTTCTGCTCAGGCGTGGGATGTGTCGATCGCCCTTTCGTCAATGGTAAGCTTCCCGACGGGCGTTGGCAAATGTGTGTAGTGCCTCTAGATGAAGTTCTGACCCATGCCGATCCAACCTGGTGGCAACCTTCTGGCATGAAGGCAACAGCTAGCTACAAAGTTGATTTTAGCGGGGTTGAGCTAGATGCTCGATCGCTGATTGGTCAGCCCGATGATTACCACCGCCAGCCCTGGTTGTCGGGTGGTGCGATCCGCTTTGCCGCCGTACAGCTTGGCGGTGCCGAGGCGCTGTTTGATGCAACCCGGAAGTATCTGCAAGACCTGAACAGAACGACTGATCCCTACCAGGAAACTCGGCTAGGACAAATGGCGATCGCCTTAGAAAACGGCAATTTGTGGCTGCAAGGGGTCGCCGAGCGGTTAGCTCAATACTCGCCTATATTTGGCGGAAATCCAGATGAGTCACAGCCTCAAGCCGATCGCATAGTTGCGTATGCCAACATGGTTCGCACCGCGATCGAGCAGATTTGCATGGACATGATTCAGCTTTGCGAGCGATCGGTTGGAACTCGTGGACTGCTGCCACCGCATCCGATGGAGCGAATCATTCGAGACTTAACGCTCTACTTGCGTCAGCCTAACTTTGATGCAGTCTTGGCAGAGGTCGGTAAATATGCGTTGCGTCAGGCTCAGCCCGCCCAACATTTATGGGGATTACCGGAAGATTAGTCTTTCACATAGACTCTATGCAAAAAAAATCTGTGCTAGAGAATCACAATACACTGCCGTTCTATACAGCTCAAGCGATCGCCAAAAGCCCTATTCTTGTAGTGGCTCCTCATCCTGACGACGAATGCTTGGGCTGCGGTGGTGCGATCGCTCTACTGAGATCTTTGGGCTGTAGTATACATATTTTGGTAGTCAGCGATGGGGCAATGTCTCATCCCAATTCGCGCAAGTATCCGGCTGCGGCACTGCGATCGCTACGGGCAGAAGAAACGCAGTCTGCAATGGCAATTTTGGGGGTAGATGCTGGTCAAATCAGCTTTTTAGGCTTGCCAGACGGCGCTGTTCCCATGTCAACAGATTCAAGTTTTGGTGCAGCCGTTTCAGCCTGTCAAAATTATCTTGAGACGATCGCACCACAAACTATTTTTCTACCTTGGCGACATGATCCTCATGCTGATCACCGTGCCACCTGGCAGATCGTGCAAGCTGCTCTCAAGTCGCGTGATTTTGGTCTCTTAGCTACGCCGCGAATGATTGAGTACCCGATTTGGGATTGGGATAGAGTACAAAGAGGAGATGAGCTTGATCATGAAACCATAAATGCTTGGAGACTTGACATTCACTCAGTATTGAAATTAAAGCAAGAAGCGATCGGTCTCTATCGTTCTCAGATCACTAATCTAATTGATGATGATCCGCAGGGATTTCGGCTAAGTACCGATATGCTTACACATTTTGCTTATCCTTGGGAAGTGTTTTTGGAAGAACCTATACTGGAGAAATAGCTTATGTCATCCTCTTCTCAGTCATCGCAATCTCAGCCGTCGCAATCCCAGTCATTGCCACCCAGATATTTTGAAGAAATGTATAGTGAGAATCCAGATCCGTGGCAGTTTGAAACCAGCGAATACGAAGCTCAAAAATATGCCGCAACGATCGCAGTTCTTCCTAAACCTTTGTATCGATCTGCATTCGAAATTGGCGGATCTATTGGCGTTTTGACGCGGCAATTAGCCGATCGTTGCGAGAACTTGCTCTCTGTGGATGTCTCTCAAGTGGCTCAAGCGAAAGCTGTTCAACGGTGCCAAGAGTTGCCTCAGGTTCGATTTGAGATCATGCAAGTTCCTCAGCAGTTTCCAGACGAGCAGTTTGATTTAATTCTAGTCTCGGAAGTAGGGTATTATTTATCCCAACAAGATTTACAAAGGACTCAAGAACACATCCTCAATCACCTGGAAATAGGGGGACATCTGCTCCTCGTTCATTGGACACTGTATGCGCGTGACTATCCTTTGAGCGGGGATGAGGTTCACAATTCGTTTTTGGCGCTATCATCTGAGTCACTCTTGGATATACCACTACGACATATTACAGGTCAGCGAGAATCACAGTACAGACTTGATCTATTTGAGCGAGTGGGCTAACTGAGTCTCTATGCCTAACTGAGTCTTTGCGACAAGCTGAGTTTTCATGTCTAATTGTGTCTTTGCACGAAGACGACTAACTCGAAGGCGCAAGTCGGCAATGGCTTGACGAATGTCTACTAACTTCCAGGCTTTTTGCCACTTTCCTTCTTGATCCTGACGTTGCTCGATCAGTTCAAATAGCTCGGTAAACGAATCAGATTGCACTAGGCTACGGGTTAGCCATTGAGAATCGATATGCAGCAAACTGGCGATCGAACTAATATCTTGCTCCTGAGGCTGATAGCCTTTAAGCATATGGTTCCATAACCTTCGTAGATTGCCGCGTCCCTGCAAACGAGTTTCTAGCGCAGCAGCAGACTCTACTAAGTAGGGTTGATAACCTAATTGACTCCATTGATTCAACTGGTTAGCCATGCCGTTATGCGTTCGTCCCTGTTGCCGCATAGATGTGAAAACCTTCACAGAGGGGCTATGGCGAAACTGAGCGCCAACTCGCACTAGAGCTTGATAGAACGCAACGTCTTCAGGCGTGCGAACAGCAGGCATTCCTCCAGCGATCGCATACATTTCAGCCGTCACAGCTAGACTAGCTCCGCCATGCTGGTGATGGCGAGGCAGTTGATCAAAAGGGTCGGGATCAATATGGGCTTCTAGCTCAACACCTAAATAGCCATAGCCCACTGCCCTAAGATAACAAATGCGAGTGTAGAGATCTAACGAATTGCGATCGTTGCGATCGGTCAAGAGCCGTCCAGAAACCGCATCAGCACCTTGGTGAATCTCTTGTCGGATCGCTGCCACCCAATTAGATGAAACGCGAGTATCACCATCGGTTGAAGCGATAATGCCCCGGTTTTGTCCTAATCCTATAAGTCGAGCATACGCCTCATCCATTAATAGCTGTCGCACATAGCCAATATACGCCTGTGATGGTAGGAAATCTTTTTCTACGATGTGCAGCGTAAATTCAGGGTGATGTGCCGCATACTGGCGAGCGATCGCAACTGAATCATCAGTACAGTTATTAGCTAAAACAATCACTTCATAAGAAGTAGAATCTAACGGATATCCTTGCAGGTCTACCTGGTAATTTAAAGCTTCTAAAGTAGATTCCATTGTCTCCGCTTCATTACGAACCGGAACGATAACGCAAGTTTTACACGAATTGAGAGGCGGAGTACCTACTAAGGGTGTAGCTAAACGCTCAATTATTTCACAGTGAAACCCCTTCGCAACTGCTGGCAAGCAATCACTCTCCATACAAATCCTTTTCCCTTGACGGCATTTAGCGGAACTTTATCTGCAAATTGAAAACTAAGAATTAGCAAACTGTATTGATCTTGATAGTACAAATTTATAGCCCCCTATCATTCGATCACTCTGTCCTTTGGAAGATCAGCAGGGTATAGATTTAGCACCTATCTAACATTGCTTCTGCGTTAGAAGGCATGAAGACTAAAAATGAACCTTACGAAGGATGCGATCGGTTTTGAGATTTTCTAGAGTTAAGAGTAGGATATGAATCAAACCCAGATTAGGATGGTTTTATGACGAAAAATTCATCAGATCAGCAAGAAAAAAGAGTTACGAAGCAGCCTATGACCCCTGAAGAGGTTGATCCTCAGCAGAAGGCAGAACACAAACGGATATTAGAGAATTCTGAAAACCCGCCTACTATCAACCCTGGCGATCGTATTGATGAATCTAAATCGCTTGAGGAGAAGGCAAAGCAGGTCGCAGTAGATGCTCCAGACATCACAGGCGACCATATTGTTGTACCGACCTACTTTGTCGTTGATATGCCCGATGGTAGCCAGGAAGCACTGCATCACGTCAAAGATGCAGAAGCCATTTCGGACGTAGTCCGTCAAATTCAGTTAGAAGACAGAACTGCTGACGCAGACAAAGAGGCAGACAAGTAATGTTGGTGAGATGCCTTAGTCTCATCGGATATTTCAAGGTCACGGCTCGTCTCACTAACAGGGCGAGCCACTAAACCAGGATATGGCTCTGAGGCAAACTCTTGATCTGGGTCGCTAAGCAAATGGCGATCGCATACTGAAAACAGCTCGACTTGAGTTTGGGCAAGCCGCATATCACGCAAAAAAGCGCCCGCCGCATCCACGCCCTGAGCAATATAGTTGAGATACATCTTTAGGTAGCTGACACGCGCCCGCTCTGGCACCGTCTGCGTAGCCGTAGTTCGGTACAGGCGATCGATATAATCGCGCACTTCAGCTAGGGTGACAGTGCAAATGGGATGATTGCTCAAGTATTGACGAGTTTGCTTAAAGATCCAAGGGTTGCGAATGGCAGAACGACCGATCATTACTCCTGCGGCTCCGGTATGACGTAGAACTGCGGCGGCAGTGGCAGCCGATGTAACATTACCGTTAGCCAATACAGGACAACTCACGCGTCGAACTGCATGAGCAATCAGGTCATAGTTCACCGCACCATGATACATTTCTTTCACTGTCCGACCATGCAAGCTCAGCAAGTCAACGTGATGTTTTTCAATTAAGTCGAGAATCTGATCGAGGTTTGCCGTATCCTCAAAGCCAACACGCATTTTGACGGTCAAGCGTCCCTCGACCGTCTCTCGCAGTTCACCCAAGATGCGATCGATTTTCTCAGGATCGCGTAACAGTCCGCCTCCAACATTCTTACGGTAAATCCTAGGAGCAGGACACCCCATATTTAGATCAATACCCGCGATCGGATACTGGCTCAGCATCTTAGCAATGCGAACCAGATCAGGAACACTTTCCCCAATCATTTGAGCAAAGATAGGGCGATCGGTAGAATTCTCAGTAATCGATCGCAGAATTTTTTTATCTAAACCTGAGCTTTCATGGACGCGAAAATATTCTGTAAAGAAATAGTCAGGACACCCATAGCCAGCAATAACGTTCATGAAAAATAGATCCGTCACATCCTGCATCGGTGCCAGAGCCGTCAGAGGTAGTTCTGGGCAGATTGAGGGCGGAAGGCGATCGGACAGCATCTTTAGATTATTCGAGTAGCTAGAAAACATTTCTTGACTTTACCTTAACCTAGCTTTGCCCACCCTGTGAGTAAAGTAGGTCTAGAGCCAACTGGCTCCTTAGAAGTCATGCCTAGGCAAAAATCATGATAAAGCTGCTGCTACTGGACAAAGATGGAACTTTAATTAGTCCCAAAGCGGGTCACAAGTTTGTAGAGCATCCTGCCGATCAAAAGCTCATTAAAGGCGTAGCTAAGACTATTGCCCAGTATGCTGCGGACGGCTGGACGATGGCGATCGTCTCTAACCAGGGCGGATGCAACACCGTCAATCCAGATACAGGCGAAACTTACAAAACGCAGGAAGAGGCGATCGCCGAGATGAAGTTTTGTATGAAGCTAATTCCAGAGGTCAGCCGCGCGATGTTCTGTCCCGATATGAAGGGAACACAGGCGTGGGAAATTTTGCAGTTGCCCGATCATCTCGGAGTATTCGACTGTCTTAAGAAACGGGCTGGTGTACAAAACTCTGGACTATTTCGCAAGCCTAATCCTGGAATGCTTCTCTATACGATACACGAGCTAGGCGTTGAAGCCAAAGATTGTCTGATGGTTGGTGATCTTGAATCCGATGAAGCAGCGGCTTTGGCTGCCGGAGTTCCCTTCCTGTATGTGGGAAAGTGGCTTAATCCAGCATCTTAAACCTTTGCATTTAAGCCTTGTCGTGAGCAAAGGCGATCGCTCTAAGCAGCCCGCCCCCGCTGCAAAAGGTGCAGGAGGAACAACAAGACCACGGCACCGATAAAAGCAACAAAAATCACGCCAGCCAGTCCGCCAAAGGGTGCGGTGAGTCCTAGCTGTCCAAAGAGCCAGCTACCCACAAAAGACCCAACAATGCCCACCACAATATCGCCCACAATGCCGTAGCCAATACCACCTGCCACAACGCTAGACAGCACGCCAGCTATGAGTCCGACAATTAGCCAGGTTAGAAGATTCATATAGCCCCTAGGTTTACGTCTCAGATCTAAAATCTTAGATATAGAGATGAATCTATCAGATAAATATCGCTCTCTTATCTGCTAATTGGGTTAAAAATTTTATTTTGAACACTTCTGGGAATTCCTGCCATTGATAGAAGCAGCTTTCCGGAAATTCTATCCTTAAATCTGTTGTTATCCTCAAGCTAAAAATATTTAAAATAACCACAAGGATCTGATTCTTTGTATGAGCAATATAGACTAATTGAGGGAATTCTGGGCTTAAGTAAGTAGCCCGATTGACTTGGCAAAACTAATTCGCCCTCACCCTAACCCCTTTCCCAGAGCGGGAGAGAGGCTTTAAGCCCAAGAAATCCAGCTCCCCTTCTCCCCCTGTGGGAGAGGGGAAAAGGGGCAAAGATTTGGCAGTCAAACAGGTCTATTGTAGTCGAATCGCTACAGTTCAAACTTTCTAGCCTAAGCCCTTAAGCTTATGATCCTTGACCACAATGCCCTTTAGTTCAAACTAGTAAATGCCATGAGTGTTTCAGTTCTCTGGATGATTGCAGGAGTCGCCCTCTGCATCATGGAATTCATTATTCCTACCGCATTTGTAGAACTGACAATGGGTATTAGCGCGATCGCCGTTGCCCTGCTGACTCCTATCATTCCTCACTTGGGGCTTCAGGCAGTTCTCTGGCTAACGCTATCGGTGCTGCTGAATATTTTGCTGCAACGGTTCCTTCCCAAAACCCGATCGCGGGTAATTGAAGATTCTCAAGAAGCCAAAACACTCACAGAGATTCTGCCAGGTCAGACCGGGCGGGTGATCTATGAAGGCAATTCCTGGCAGGCGCGCTGTGAAGATGAAGAAATGGCGATTGCTCCTCACCAGAAGGTCTACGTTTTGCGACGACAAGGCACAACGCTGATTGTCATGCCCGAACAGGCGCTTCGGCTTTGAACTTTGCCCTCTGAATCAAATCGATAAGCAATTCAAATAGCAAGCTAGGAGATTTTTAGATGGACGTTTTTTTTACGCTAATTCTCATGGCATTGGGCGGTGCAGGAGTCGCTGGCTCAGTCAAAATTGTTAATCAAGGAAACGAAGTTTTGGTGGAACGCCTAGGTAGCTATAACCGTAAACTTGCGCCCGGACTTAATTTCACGATGCCGTTTGTCGATCGCGTTGCCTACCAGGAAACCATCCGCGAGAAGGTGTTAGACATTCCGCCACAGTCTTGCATCACCCGCGACAACGTAGCAATTACCGTTGATGCCATCATCTACTGGCGAATTGTCGATATGGAGAGAGCCTATTACAAGGTGCAAAACCTGCAATCTGCGATGACTAACCTGGTGATGACCCAGATCCGCGCCGAGATGGGCAGCCTGGAGCTAGACGAAACATTTACCGCTCGTT
>CASBQM010000396.1 GCA_949127645.1 Synechococcales cyanobacterium PMM_0036 | reverse complement strand
TGCAAAACCACTTGCAAATCGCCATTTTGCAGCAGCGCTTTTACCTGAATCGCCTGATTCAGCAGCGCTCTTTGAATGAGCTGAGCGATCGCCTCTTCATCTCCTACACGCGCCAATTCCACCTGCCGATCGCCCACAGCCCATTACTCCATAAAAAGAATAAGTGACTTTAATCATAGATCTTTAGAACATTTCTGGCAGGTGTAAACGGCAGATATAGCGTAGGAACTTTTAACTTCCTCCATCCCTAGCGGAAACTCAAACGCCCAACTTATCCAAGACCGATCGCGTGGAAACGACGTGTCGATCGAGTCCTAGCTCCTTAGGAGACACCCCTAGCGCCAGTGCCACCAACTGCGGCAGATGCAGCACGGGTAAACCTAGCGCTTGCCCCACAACCTTCTCCACCTCTGGCTGACGGGAATCTAGATTGAGATGACAGAGGGGACAAGGGGTAACAATGCAGTCCGCTCCGGCAGCGATCGCCTCCTGAATATGTCCGCCCGCCATCTTGAAGGACTCCGTTGTGGCATAGCTCGACAGCGGCCAGCCACAGCACTGGGTACGCCCTCGGTAATAGACGGGCGTTGCGCCGATCGCCTCAAAGACGCGCTCCATAGACTGCGGATTATAGGGATCATCGTAGGGCAGGTGATCTTGGGCGCGCAGCAGATAGCAGCCATAAAAGGCGGCGCATTTCAGACCCGCTAGCTTGCGCGTCACCTTTTCTTGAAGGGCTTCGATACCAAAATCAGCCACGAGTGCCCACAGCAAATGCTTAACCTCAGTGCTGCCCTGATAGGGAGAGCAACCTTCCTGCTTCAGCAAGCCATTGACCTGAGCCAAATAAGCCGGATCGTCTTGCTGGGCAGCTTTGAGCCGCTCATCCACATGACCAATCACGCCCTGGCAAGTGCTGCAATGGGTGAGTAGAGGCAGATTTAGCGACTCTGCCAAGGCAATATTTCGAGCGTTGACCGTATCTTCAAGGAGCTGAGAATCTTCTTTGAACGTCCCGGAGCCGCAGCAGGAGGCTTTTTTTAGCTCAACTAGCTCAATTCCTAGAGCCTGAGTAAGCGATCGCGTAGACATATACAGCTCCCGGCAGGCTCCTTGGGCGACGCAACCTGGGAAATAAGCGTACTTTAAAGTCATGAATCTTGTATCTTGTGTAGTCCTCTCTCTTCTATCATGCGGTCTTTGCTCCTCAAATGTCTGTCTCGTCATACTCCCTTAAGAGTCACGAGGAGATTTTGAGGTAAATTTACTAATACGTTTGTTGCCGTTTGCTACCCAATGCTTTCCCAAACCTTTTATCTCGTTCGCTCTAGGGCAGATGGTCAGTATCTTGTGGCGCGTACTAAACCTAACGCGGATACGCCCTCCGACTCTGGATACCTGCTGATGTTTAAGGAACACGCCGATGCCCTTAGCTACTTGAATACTCACGGTGGCGAGGTTGCCCATCGGTTTTCGGTCGAGTCGATTCCGGGCACCCAGCTCAAGTCTTTAATAAAGCGATGGGGATTTATCGGCGTGGGTATGGTACAAGACCCGCTGATTCCTCAAATTGATTTCTTGCTGCAAGATTGAGTTGCTGCAAGGTTAATTTGCTGCAAGATTGAGCGTCCGGTCAGTGCCCGATCGCCCCCTTATTTGAGATAAAATACTGAATCGCCCACCGACCCTCTTTTTACGACTCATGACACACTACCGCATTACCCTTCTTCCTGGCGATGGCATTGGACCCGAAATTATGGAGGTGACGGTAGCCGTGCTGAAGCGCATGGGGGAACAGCTCGACCTGCAATTTAGCTTCAAAGAGGCGCTGATGGGCGGAGCGGCGATCGATGCCACAGGCAATCCTCTCCCTGACGAGACTCTAGAGATTTGCAAAGATAGCGAAGCCGTTTTGTTGGCGGCGATCGGCGGCTACAAGTGGGATTCGTTGCCCAATAACCTACGCCCAGAGCGCGGTCTGTTGGGTCTGCGGGCTGGACTGGGGCTGTTTGCCAACCTGCGCCCCGCTAAAATTTTGCCGCAGCTCATTGATGCCTCTACCCTGAAGCGCGAGGTCGTAGAAGGCGTGGATATTATGGTGGTGCGAGAGCTGACGGGCGGCATTTATTTTGGACAGCCTAAAGGAATTTTTACCACCGAAACCGGTGAGAAACGCGGCGTGAATACGATGGTCTACTCCGAAAGCGAAATCGATCGCATAGGCAAGGTCGCCTTTGAAGCAGCTCGGAAGCGCGGCAGTAGACTCTGCTCGGTAGACAAAGCCAACGTGCTGGAAGTCTCGCAACTCTGGCGCGATCGCATTACTCAACTCAGCGCCGACTATTCCGACATAGAGCTATCGCACCTCTACGTAGACAACGCGGCAATGCAGCTTGTGCGCTCTCCTAAGCAGTTTGACACGATCGTGACAGGCAACCTGTTTGGCGATATTCTCTCCGATGCAGCCGCTATGCTGACGGGCAGTATCGGTATGTTGCCCTCTGCCAGTCTAGGAGCTTCGGGACCTGGCGTATTTGAACCCGTCCACGGCTCTGCACCCGATATTGCCGGACAGGATAAGGCAAATCCTCTGGCTCAAGTCCTGAGTGCTGCCATGATGATGCGCTATGGTCTGGATGAGCCGGAAGCAGGCGATCGCTTAGAGCAAGCGGTGATGACTGTGCTGGATGCCAACTACCGCACGGGCGATATTATGTCTCCCGGCATGAAGCTGGTCGGCTGCAAAGAAATGGGTGCAGCCCTAATCCAAGCCCTGGGTTAAAATGCTCAGCTCACGCTTAGACTCAGCTCACGCTTATGCTCAGCTCACCCCGATCTCCATCTAGACGAGCCGGAATGCCCACAGGCAGAGCTGCATTCTCGCCATCATGCCCAAACGGCAAACCCGAAACGATCGGGATGCCCAAATCACCTAGGCGATCGCGTAGCACTTCGGCAACGGTGAAACTGGGAATGTGGATGGGCGGCTCACACTGGCTAAATCGCCCTAGAGCAATGCCACGAACTCCCTTAAGAGCACCGCTCATACGCCACTGAGTCAACATCCGATCGATCCGGTAGGGCGCTTCAGAAACATCTTCAAAAGCCAGAATCACTCCCTCTAGATTGGGTTGAGCTGGAGTATTTAATAGGTGCGTCGCCACAGTCAGATTAGCAGGTAGCAAAATGCCCTTAGCCTCCCCTCCTCCCCAGCCTTCTCCTTTTAAGGGCGGCAGCGATCGCCCTTCAACCCAATCAAATAAGCGCTGTAGTGACCAGTCGGGTTCAGCGGCGATCGTCGTCAGCAAAGGGGCATGAACGCCAGAAATTCCCTGAATGCTAAAACTCCAAAGCAGACTCGTAATATCTGAAAAGCCAATCAGCCACTTAGATGCAGCGCCAGTGGATTCAGAGCTAGTCGGTTCAGAGCTAGATTCTAAACCAGACCACCGCCAATCTTCCAAAATTCTTGCGCCCCCGTAGCCGCCACGGGCACAAAGAATGCCCCGGCATTCTGGATCGGTGAGGGCATGGGTAAGCTGCGATCGCCTCTCTTCAGTTCCCGCCAGATAGCCCCAGCGCCGATCGTAGCCCGGACTTAGCTCAACTCGGTAGCCGCGCGATCGCCAGATCTTTACACCTTCCTGAAATGCTTCTTGCTCTCGCAAAGCTCCGCTAGGGGCAATGACCCAGAGGAGATCGCCTGACTTAAGTGGAGCAGGAAGCCTTGCAGCGATATTGACCAGAGCGTTTCTCAAAGCGTTCTGCGGTTAAATTAACGCTTACGATTGTTCCGCATTTGGCAATAAGAAGCAACTACCTCACCCTAACCCCTCTCCCAGTATGGGAGAGGGGTTAGGGTGAGGGCAGTTTGAGTTCTGTCAGTCAGCTAGACTAGTCTACTTATCTTCAGAGAACTCAGCATCAATTACATCATCTTCGCCACCGGTCGGAGGTGTGCCACCTTCGGGGTTGCCCATGCCTTCACCAGGGGCACCTTGATAGAGGCTACTGCCGATCGTGTACAAGACTTGCTGAAGTTCGGTGGTCAGAGACTTGATCTTGTCAAAGTCTTCTACTGTGACGGCATCGCGCAGATTTTTCACCAGCTCGTCAACCTTGGCTTTCTCCTCAGCAGGAACCTTGTCACCCAAATCAGTCATCTGCTTCTCGGCTTGGTAAGCCAAGGAGTCAGCCTGATTCTTCAGGTCAATGCGTTCGCGGCGCTCTTTGTCCGTCGAGGCGTTGTTTTCGGCATCACGCACCATTCTTTCAACTTCATCGGAAGGCAAAGTAGAAGCCCCCGTAATGCTGATTGACTGCTCTTTGCCTGTGCCCTTATCCTTTGCCCGAACGTTTAAGATGCCGTTTGCGTCGATGTCAAAAATGACTTCGATTTGGGGAACGCCACGAGGAGCGGGAGGAATGCCGTCCAGACGGAAGGTTCCCAAGCTCTTGTTGTCGTTAGACATTTCCCGTTCGCCTTGCAGCACGTGAATTTCCACATTGCTCTGACCGTCAGCCGCCGTCGAGAAGACTTCCGACTTCTTGGCAGGAACGGTAGTATTACGAGGAATGATCTTGGTCATCACGCCGCCCAAGGTTTCTACGCCCAAAGAGAGCGGAGTCACGTCAAGCAACAGAATGTCTTTAACTTCACCAGATAGCACGCCTGCCTGAATTGCCGCACCCACAGCAACCACTTCGTCAGGGTTCACCGTTTGGTTGGGGTCTCTTCCCAAGATGCGCTTCACTAGCTCCTGCACTGCCGGAATCCGAGTGGAGCCGCCCACAAGAACCACTTCGTCAATGTGGGTCTTGTCTTTCTTAGCATCCCGCATCGAGTTCTCGACGGGGATGCGGCAGCGATCGATCAAGTCTGAACACAGCTCTTCAAACTTAGCCCTGGTCAACGTGGTATCGAGGTGCTTGGGCCCGTCCTGCGTTGCGGTGATGAAGGGCAGGTTAATCTCAGCCTGAGTGACGCTAGACAGCTCGATCTTGGCTTTTTCTGCTGCTTCAGTCAACCGCTGCAAAGCCTGTTTGTCTTTGCGGAGATCAATGCCTTCGGCGCTCCGGAAGCCTTCAGCCAGGAAGTCTACGATTTTTTTGTCGAAGTCGTCACCGCCCAAGTGGGTATCGCCTGACGTAGACAATACCTCAAACACGCCGTCACCGACTTCTAGAATAGATACGTCAAACGTACCGCCGCCCAAGTCGAACACGAGGACGGTCTCGTTGCTCTTCTTATCTAGACCGTATGCTAGAGAAGCAGCCGTTGGCTCGTTGATGATCCGCAGCACTTCTAGACCCGCAATCTTACCTGCGTCTTTGGTTGCCTGACGCTGGGAGTCATTGAAGTATGCCGGAACGGTGATGACTGCTTGAGTCACTTCTTCGTTCAGATACTTGCTGGCATCTTCCTTTAGCTTCCGCAACACCTGAGCCGAAATTTCTTCAGGCGAGAACTGCTTGCTCTGAGCTGGAGAGTCAATCTTGACATTGCCGCCCACGTTCAGCACTTTGTAGGCAACCTCAGTCGCCTCATTCGTAATTTCATCAAAGCGACGACCAATAAACCGCTTCACGGAGTAAAAGGTATTATCCGTGTTCATCACGGCCTGACGCTTGGCAATTTGCCCCACCAGGCGATCGCCATTCTTGGCGTATGCCACTACAGAAGGCGTAGTGCGAAACCCTTCGGCGTTGGCGATAACGGTGGGCTTTCCTCCCTCCATAACTGCAACGCACGAGTTTGTCGTCCCTAAGTCTATTCCAACAACCTTTGCCATAAATCGATTACTCCGGTTCTAACGTAGCTCTATGCTGACTAACTGATAACTAATGACTAACTGCTAACCGCGCCCTTGATGATGGTCGGCACAGTATCGAATGCCCCAACGCGCAGCGATCGCCACGCCTTCATATCCGCATTACTTATATACTGTGTACCTTTATCCATCTGATGAAGGGGTGTTTACCGAACAAAGATCAGGACGGTTTGGGAATTTTAGATTTTGGATTTTGGATTTTAGATTGAAGATAGGGCAGAGATTGTGGCTCTGAAAGCTTCAAGGTAGGTAAATCCAAATTCTTGCCTCTGAAATTGCTCTAATGCTCTTAGTTTAAGGATTTTGGCGATCGACGGAATGGGGGTGAACCGTAAGGAACTGGTGAGTTTGCCGTCTTTGCTGAGTTCTGTCCTACGGGGTTCCAAATAGGATCTGTCCGGCTTGCTCTGCCTGTAGATCAAGCTGAATGCCCGCAGTGTAAGCATCTTCAGCCGCGATCGCCTGAACTTCTACAGGCTGCTCGACTTTCTTAAGCTGCTCTAAAAAGCTATAAAGGCGATCGCGGCTAGCAATTTGGATGGTTTCGGGCACAATTCCGGCTTGGCGCGCTCGGAACTGTGCGGCGGTAATCATTTGATTGATTCGCATTTTCAGCTCGTCTTCCGGCATGGCTTTGGGATCGACGGTTGTGGTGGCAACTACCTCGCCTTGATGGTAAACAAGCTGATTGGGAATGGCGCTCACATTGACCTGAACGCAG
>CASBQM010000395.1 GCA_949127645.1 Synechococcales cyanobacterium PMM_0036 | reverse complement strand
GTTAATCTTCTATCACTAGGATTTTGAAAAAATTGCGGATTCTAAAATATTAGTCATGGATGTCAGACTCTATAAAGAGCACGGATTAATCATTAAATAAACCCCAGTTGTCTGGAATATCCCTCGACTTATCAAAAGACCGAATCCATGATACAAATAGATAACGAAATTCTTCTACTTCATCCCGAAGCAATTGCAAGTAGCGGTCTTCACATAAACCCATCATACTTAACCCCGAACATTGCGTTATTAAATTCCGTGCAGCTACTTTAATGGCGACAGCATTTTCCATCCTAAGCGTGTAAAGATCAGCGCCTTCGGCACCAGCAATTTTTGGAGCCAACGACATCGCATCTTCTATCATGATTCTTTGATAATGATGTGACATATCGTCGTCAGGTAAAATTTCTACTAAAGCCTCCGTAATTTCAAGAATCACGATCGCTTTCTTCATCAACGGCATATTACGAATACGCTCATCTTCTCTTCTGATCTCTTCCATCGCCTGCTCATCAGGACTATCGAAGTCGAAATCAGAAGCATCAAAATCTTCATCATCATCATTCCATCTCATCAAAAAACAAGGTATTAATTAGGTGAACCAAATATACTCTCCCTTAGGATACAAGTCAATACCCTGTTCATAATAAATCCCGAGCCCCCTGAAAGACAGGATATTCCACTGGAAAAAAGTTCCTGATTTCTTCCGAAATAACCGTAACTTTGCACCTCTGTAGCACACACCCTAAATATGTTAGATTTCGTTAATAATATCGTAAGAAAATTTTTCGGCAGTAAATCCGATCGTGACCTTAAAGAATTGGGGCCATTTGCAGGATTAGTAAATGCTGAATACTCCAAATTAACTTCCATTAGTAATGATGAATTACGTGGAATGACTTTTAGTTTCCGCAAACAAATCAATGAATATACTTCAGCGATTGAAGAAGAAATTACTGAACTCAATCAACGGGCGGAAGAAAATCCGGAAATGGATCTTCAGGAAAAAGAAGAATTATTCACGCGTGTTGATCAATTGAAGAAAGATCGTAATCAGAAGATCGAAGAAATCCTAATTGAAATTCTTCCTTCTGCATTTGCAGTGATTAAGGAAACAGCACGTCGTTTCAAAGAAAATACTTCACTAGAAGTTACTGCCAATGATCTTGATCGTGAGATTGCTATCAAACGCACTAGTGTTACGATTCAGCATGATAAAGCTAACTACTCCAGCACTTGGAAAGCAGCAGGCATTCCAGTAACTTGGGATATGTTGCATTATGATGTGCAATTGATTGGAGGTACCGTTTTGCATCAAGGTAAAATTGCGGAGATGGCAACGGGAGAAGGTAAAACCTTAGTAGCAACATTACCGATTTATCTCAATGCACTTGCAGGGCGCGGTGTACACGTTGTTACCGTGAATGATTATCTCGCTAAACGTGACTCGGAATGGAACGGACCAATTTTCGAATTCCTAGGTCTCAGTGTAGATTGTATCGATAAACATCAACCCAACTCACCGGAACGTCGCAAAGCGTATTGGGCAGATGTGACCTACGGAACTAACAATGAATTTGGTTTCGATTATCTCCGTGATAATATGGCGCGCACACCAGAAGATATGGTGCAACGTGAACATCATTATGCAATTGTGGATGAGGTCGATTCTGTATTGATTGATGATGCACGAACTCCTTTGATTATTTCTGGTCCTACACCAAAAGGTAACGATCAAGAATTCTTTGCCTTAAAACCAAAGGTTGAAATATTAGTTAATGCACAGCGTAATTATATCAATACTTTAATTGCGGATGCTAAGAAAAACTTTGGCAATAAAGATAAGGAAGATGAAACAGGACTCGCACTTTTAAGAGCGAACAGAGGATTCCCGCGTCATCGTGCGCTGATAAAATTCCTCAGTGAGTCAGGTGTGAAAGCACTCTTGCAAAAAACAGAAAATACTTATCTTGGAGAGCAAGGACGTTTGATGCGGGAGAAAGTAGATCCTGAATTGTATTTTATCATCGACGAAAAAAATCACTCGATTGAATTAACTGAAAAAGGAATTGATCTCATCAGTACCAATGCGGCAGATCCTACATTCTTCGAAATGCCCGACGTTGGTTCCGTGATTGCTGATCTTGAAAAATCAAGTCTGCCAGCATCAGAAAAACTCGAGAAGAAAGATGAATTGATGCGTGACTTCGCCATTAAAAGCGAACGTATCCATACCATCAATCAGTTGTTGCGCGCTTATGCGATGTACGAGAAAGATGTGGAATATATCATTCAAGATAGCAAAGTAAAAATTGTAGATGAGCAGACTGGTCGTGTACTCGACGGACGTCGTTATAGCGATGGTTTACATCAGGCAATAGAAGCTAAAGAAAATGTAAAAGTTGAAGCCGCTACACAAACGTATGCAACCGTGACACTGCAGAATTATTTCCGTATGTATCACAAGCTTGCGGGCATGACCGGTACTGCTGAAACGGAAGCGGGTGAATTCTGGGAGATCTATAAACTCGATGTTGTTGTAATTCCAACTCACCGGAATATCACGCGTAAAGACGACGAAGATCTCGTTTATAAAACGGTACGTGAGAAATTCAATGCAGTAATTGAAGAAATTGATAAAGTAACGAAAGCTGGACGACCAGTACTTGTAGGAACTACTTCGGTAGAAATTTCCGAGTTACTTAGTCGGATGCTTTCTCAACGTAAGATTGCACACAATGTACTGAACGCCAAACAGCATCAACGAGAAGCAGAAATTGTAGCTAGTGCCGGTCAAGCAGGAACAGTAACCATCGCTACCAATATGGCTGGTCGTGGAACAGATATTAAACTAGGACCTGGCGTAAAAGAGGCAGGAGGATTAGCCATCATCGGTACTGAGCGACATGAATCACGTCGTGTGGATCGTCAGTTACGTGGACGTTCAGGACGTCAGGGTGATCCGGGATCGTCACAATTTTTTGTGTCGTTGGAAGATAATCTGATGCGTTTATTTGGTTCCGATCGTATCGCTAAATTGATGGATCGTTTAGGTTTGAAAGAAGGTGAAGTGATTCAACAT
>CASBQM010000394.1 GCA_949127645.1 Synechococcales cyanobacterium PMM_0036 | reverse complement strand
TCTAGGAGCCGCCGATGTCCAGGTGGTGGATACCCGCGATCGCGCCGATGCTAACCAATTTGAAGCGATCAGGGCGATCGGCAAAGCCACAGGCATCTTCTTCACGGGCGGTAGCCAGTCGCGGATTGTGGAATCGATTAAGCACACGCTATTGGATGATGCGATTAGCAAGCGCTATCTAGAAGGCGTGGTGATTGCTGGAACCAGTGCTGGGGCAGCCATTATGCCCGAAAGGATGATCGTTCGGGGCGAGTCGGAAACTAGCCCACGCGGCGATACCGTCGTCTTGGGTCCTGGCATGGGATTTGTTCGAGGCATGGTGCTTGATCAGCATTTTGCCCAGCGAGGTCGGCTAGGTCGGCTGCTAGCGGCATTATTGCTCGACCCAGCAGTAATTGGCGTGGGCATTGATGAAAATACGGCGATCGTCATTCAGGGCACTGAGTTTCGGGTGTTGGGGGAAGGCTCGGTGACGGTGGTAGATGATTCGGGCGTGACACACAACAACTTAGACAACATCACCGATCGTCAGCCGATGTCGGTGTTTGGCGTGAAGCTGCATATTTTGACGGAAGGCTGTCGGTTTGATTTGCAGTCTAAGCAGCCGATCGCCGTTAGTAAGAGCGATCGCTAAAGGAGCGATGCTAAGCCGTAGGAATTTTTGATGCAACAGCAAGATCGTCCTTCAGTCGTTTGAACTGAAACGAGGGCGACTCAAGCTTGCCCAATCGAGAGTCTAGCCTCCTGGCTGACTCGACAAATCTTTGCCCCCTCATCCCCCAACTCCTTCTCCCACGCGGGGAGAAGGGGATCTGGAAAGTTTCTTGGGTTTAAAGCTGCCCTGGGAAAGGGATTTAGGTGAGGGCGGATTTAAAGCCTCTCTCGCTCCAAGATGTGGGTTAGGGTAAGGCGGTTTAGTTTTATCAGTCAATCCAGTCTAGTCTCTTAGTTCAGCATCTCAGTCCAGACTGATACAGAGCCGCCATTACAACGAAATTCACCCCAGCCATCTTGATTGGTATGAATCGGTTCTTTAACGTGTTCAGTAATGTCCTGAAAAACGGTATCGGGTTTACCTACTTCCATCCATTTACTGCCTCCCGCTCCATCACTCATGATGACCGCCATCGCTCCTGGATGCTGTTCTGTCCCTAGTCGCGTCCAGCCGATAATGTCTGGATGGTCAAAGTAGTCATACTGTGCGCCATAGGCAAAGTTGTTGCGGGCAAACAGGAGGCGATCGAGCATCCACTTGTGCGAATCCATCCAGATTTCGTACTCGTTTCCGTCTCTGCCTTTGTCTTTATAATGGGCACCGTAGTAGTCACAGTGAAAGATACAGGGATATCCTTCTGCACGCAGTAGCGTAATGGCGTAAGCTAGCGGCTTAAACCAGGATTCCACCACTGACTCTAGAGCCTGAAGCGGCTGAGTGTCATGGTTATCAACAAATGTGACGGCAAACAGCGGCAGGTTTTTCATTAAGCTGTTGTCGAGAATCGATCGCATATCAAAGCTGCCCCCCGCCTTGCTGGCTCTGTAGAAGTTGTAGTGTAACGGCACATCAAACAGATTTAATCTGCCCCCCGCATTACCGATGTACCAGCTTAATGCGCCAAAGTCTTCCGTCCAGTATTCACCCACGCAAAACAGGTCTCGTTTTGTGTGATTTTCCAGGTGATCGAGCCAGTCGTTAAAGAAGTCTCCCTGAATATGTTTAACGGCATCTAGGCGAAAGCCATCGACTCCCACCGTTTCCATAATCCATTCGCCCCAATATTTCAATTCGCCCCGCACTTGGTCGTTGTTCATGTCGAGGTCGCAACCCATGAGGAAATCGTAATTGCCCGATCGCAGATCTACTTTGGTTTCAAAGTTTTTGTCCTTCATGCGGTAGACGGCACGGTAGCCCGGATCATAGCTGTTGAAATCTACTGAGTCGAAGTGCCACCAATGCCACTTCATGCTGGAGTAAGTGTCGCCGCGACCTGGAAAGTTGAACTGCGTCCAGGATTTAATCTTGTAAGCCTCGTTTAACGGACGGTTGCGATCGTTTGGATCAAAAGGAATAACTTCAAATTCTTCCTCAGCATCTCCACTCATTTTGTGATTGAAGACGACATCTGCATAGACCTGTAATCCTGCCTGTCGAGCTGTCCGTACCGCAGCAACATACTCATCTTTAGTGCCGTACTTGGTGCGGATGCTGCCCTTCTGATCAAACTCACCCAAATCGAACAAATCATAGATGCCATACCCTACGTCAAGCCCACCGGCACTTGCCTTGCAGGCAGGAGGTAGCCAAAGGGCGGTAATTCCCGCATCCGCCAAATCTTTAGCGTTCTGTTTCAGGGCGTTCCAGTGGTTGCCGTCGCTAGGCGTATACCAATGAAACCATTGCATTAAGGTGCCGTTAAACTCAGATTCCGGCTTTTTTGTAGCTAGGTTTGCAGAATGCTCTTCTAGCCATTCCTTCAAGTAGGTTTTGGCATCTGCTAAAACGGCTGGCTTGAGATCTTTACCTAGCGACTTAAATCGCTGCTGTAGCTGTTGAAACGGATTAATCATGTTTCTGGATAGGCTTGGGAGGAGTTACAGAAAACTTTATACCAAAACCGTTTCTCTTCAGAGCTAGCTACGCTGTATGCAACAAGATTTGTGGGCGTTGCTGAATAACAGTATGAATAGCAAAATCCGCCTCACCCTAGCCCTCTCCCGAATGGAGAAGGAACAAGAGATCTAGCTCCCTTCTCCTCAGGGAGAAGGGCTGGGGATGAGGGCAACTCATACCTGTATTCAGCAATGCCGATTTGTGCAACGAGATTTGTTCAATCAATCCGTCTCATACTGGCAGGCGGAAAATCGTTTACGTTAGGTCAAGTGGGTTTAGGGGGTCAAGGATGTGCTGTAAGATCAGCCTCCCCCACCGCCTCGATCGCCGCCTCTAGAGCGATCGCCACGTGAGTCCAGTGGGTTCCGCCCTGGCAAAAAACGGTATACGGCTCTCGCAATGGCCCATCTGCCGAAAACTCTGAAGTGCTGCCGTCAATGAAGGTACCCCCTGCCATCACTAGCTCACTTTCATACCCCGGCATTGCGGCTGGCACGGGGCTAAGATAAGAACCGATCGGTGAGTTCTGCTGAATCGCCTTGCAGAAGGCAATAATTTTCTCTGGAGAGCCTAACTTAATTGCCTGAATGACATCCTGTCGTGGCGCTTCTGGCAGCGGATTGACTTCATAGCCAAGCTGCTGAAACACATATGCCGTCAGGTGGTTTCCTTTCATCGCCTCTCCCACCATCTGCGGGGCTAGAAACAGCCCTTGAAACAGCAGCCGGTTTTGGTCAAATGTGGCTCCGCCTTTACTGCCGATGCCGGGAGCGGTTAACCGACAGGCCGCCATTTCTACTAAATCGGCTCTTCCGGCAATGTAGCCTCCCGCTGCAACGATCGTCCCCCCCGGATTTTTGATCAGCGATCCGGCAATTAGGTCAACTCCGACCGCTGTCGGCTCTCGATCTTCAACAAATTCGCCATAGCAGTTGTCTACGAAGCAAACCGTGTCAGGATTTTGCTGTTTGACCAAGACCACAATTTTTTTAATGTCCTGAATCGAGAGGCTGGGTCGCCAAGAATACCCGCAGGAGCGCTGAATATGCACGAGCTTTGTTTCAGGACGCACTGCCCTCGCTAAAGTGTGCCAGTCGATCGCTCCGGCTTCTGTCAGCTCTAGCTGGCGATAGCGAATGTTAAATTCTTTCAGGGAACCCTGGTTTTCTCCCCGGAGACCAATCACCT
>CASBQM010000393.1 GCA_949127645.1 Synechococcales cyanobacterium PMM_0036 | reverse complement strand
TAATTGCATGATGGTCAGATCTTCGCTATCGGCAGTCGCCAGATGAGAGTAAATACTGGCAATGTGCAGACGCGGCAACCGCTCCACTAGCCGGACAAACTCGGCGGCTTCCTGCCAAGGCACCCCTAAGCGCGACATCCCCGTATCAATCTTGAGATGCACGGATAGCGACTCGGCGGCGGTTAGAGATTCTGAATCCAGAGATTCCGAGAAGATCAGCGCTTGTTTGGGGGTGCAAATCGTTGGCTGGAGCTGCCATCGAGCGATCGCCCTCACCTGATCGGCGGTATTGGTGGCACCCAGCAGCAGAATAGGGGCACTAACGTCTGCCTCTCGTAGCTCAATGCCTTCAGGAATAGTCGCAACGCCCAGCCAGTTTGCCCCATGCTGCAAGACAGTCCGGGCGATCGCTACGGCTCCATGCCCATAGGCATCGGCTTTTACCACAGTCATCAGGGCTGTCTGGGGCAAGAGCAGTTGCCTGAGCTGCCGCACGTTATGCGCCAATGCCCCCAGATCAATTTCTATCCAGGCGCGCTCTCGCTGCATTGAAGACACGCTAGGGGTGACATCCCAACTCAACATCTTCAGTTCACTCCTCAAGTTACGCCTGCACAACCGCGCTCACCCAGTTGCGCCCATCTGGGCACGCCATAAGACTACCCGGCACCGATCTCTCCCAGAGCCAGTGCCAACTATGTTACTATCTGTTAAACCTTTCTTCTATAAACGATCGATGGGTAAGGTTCTGGTTCTCAACGCTTCGTATGAACCGCTCAATATCACTAGCTGGCGACGAGCGGTCGTCCTGCTGATCAAAGGGAAAGCAGAGCAGGTAGAACACAACGGTCGCGTGATCTACTCAGAGATGCCGCTGCCTACGGTTATTCGGCTTCGTCACTATGTCCGGGTGCCCTACAAAGAAATCCCGCTCACCCGCCGAAATATCCTCCATCGAGACAGCCACTCTTGTCAATACTGTGGCTACACGGGAGACGATCTGACATTAGACCATGTGATACCGCGATCGCGGGGTGGAGAAGATACTTGGGAGAATATGGTGACGGCTTGCGTTCGCTGCAACGTCAAAAAGGGGAGCCGAACGCCCAAAGAATCCAATATGCCTCTGCGCATGGTTCCTCACCGACCCCACAGCGGACTTTACTTCGAGGTAAAGAAGCATATCAAGAGCGGTGTTCATCAGGAATGGCAGAAATATGTGATCGGGATCTGAACCCCGATCGGATTTCAGGTTGAGGGCTTTTGCTGGAGTGAAGCTCAAGTTCGCGGGTTCGCAGGGCGGCAATTTCTACCAAAATCTCTCCTCTGAAAGGGTATGGGTTACAAATTTTTTGCGAAGATCAAGAGGCTCTGTGTGTTCGGGGACTAATTTACCTACCGCAGTTTCTTCAAGGCTGGGATTAGATTAACCCGCTGTTCTAAAATTGAGAAATATGGAATCAGAATCGCTTCAAGTCGGGCATGGTTCATTGTTAGTGTCAGATCCCGCTACCGAGCCTAGTGCAAAATCGGGTTCTAACCCAAGATCTAGCGCAAAGTCGGGAGCAAATACAAAGTCGGGAGCAGATACAAAGTCAGGTAATGGAGCAAAAGCGGTCTTAGAGAGTCCAATGCATTCTTCGCCACAGGCAGAGCCAATCACCAAACCTGCTGAAGAAGCGCCGATCGCTAACTTGGAACTTCAGGCGGCTGCTCAAAATGGACGGTTGACCGATCAGAAGACGGAAGCTCTTCGGCAGAGCTTGATTAAACATCAGGGCGATCGCCAGGTGATCTTGCTGCAAGATTTTCCTGACCCCGACGCGCTGTCTTGTGCCTGGGCTTATAAGCTGATTGCTCAACAGTACGATATCTCTTGCGATATCTACTACGCCGGGACTTTAAGCCACCAGGAAAATATTGCCCTAGTCAAGCTAACGGGTTTACCCGCTCAGCGCTGCACCCTGCAAGCCGCCAAAGAGAAGGACTTTAGCATCTATCAGGGCTGCGTTTTAGTGGATGGACAGGGCACGACGACTCAGCTTTTGCCTCAGGTGCAGCAGATTCAATTGCCGATCGTCGCTGTGATTGATCATCACATGGCACAGGGCAATCTCAAAGCCGAATTCATTGATTTGCGTCCTCAGGCACGAGCAACCGCCACAATCTTTTCGCAGTATTTACAAGCCGGACTGCTAAAGCTAGATAGCAGCAACGGTGAGCATATCAAATGCGCGACGGCGTTGATCCACGGCATTCGATCGGATACTAATCGGCTGATGCAGGCTCAAGAAGAAGACTTCATTGCGGCAGGGTATCTCAGCCGTTTTTACGACGCACAGTTGCTCAATTCGATTCTACAAGCCTCCCGCTCGAAGCGAGTGATGAATGTGATTGAACGATCGCTCCGCAATCGGGTCTTGCAAAACAATTTTTCGATCGCGGGTGTGGGCTATTTGCGCTACGACGATCGAGATGCCATTCCTCAGGCGGCGGACTTTTTGGTAACGGAGGAGAACGTTCACACAGCCGTCGTTTATGGCATTGTGCATGACGAAGACGAAGAGCTAGAAGTGGTGATCGGTTCGCTGCGCACGAACAAAATTACGCTTGATCCCGATGAGTTTATTAAAGAGACGTTTGGGCAGGATGCCCACGGGCGCTACTTTGGCGGCGGTCGGTCGATGGCGGGGGGCTTCGAGATTCCGATGGGTTTTCTGTCTGGATTTAATGAAAGCGCCGACTATACCCGCATGAAATGGGAGGTGTTTGATGCTCAGATCAAGCAAAAACTATATCGACTGGTCAATCCAGAAAACGAAATGATTAGTACCGATTAGAGGCAATATGGCTTAAGTACTCCAGAAGCATTCCAGAAGAACTCCAGAAGCATCCTAGTGCTTTTGCCAGACAACCAGAAGTACGCCACAGACGATAAATCCTAGACCCACCACACGCTGAACTGGAATAGCTTCTTTGAAGACGAAGTAGCCGATCAGCACTGCGAAGACATAGCTGAGGGCGATCGACGGACTGGCAACGCTCAGGTTGACACGGGTGAGCAAGAGGATATAGGCGATCGCGCCTAATCCATACAACCCAAAACCTGCGACTACTTCTGGTGTGGTTGCCATCCCTACAATATGGCTGACAACGTTGCTAGCGCCGACTTTGCCTAGCTTTAGGGCTCCGGCTTTGAGCAAAAACTGTCCGCCTACGCTTGCTAGCAGGGATAGAAACAGCAAACCAAACTCTGCTAAGGTCACAACGAAATCCTCTATGCGTATCTCTGTCCTAGGTAGTTTACCAAAATAGAAGAGAAAGCCTTGTATGGCGATATGAGCTTCGGCATTCTCCTATGCCGTCTATGCAGTTAGGGTAGGTCTAAACTTGATCGGGGTCGATACCCATTTCTCTCAAACGGGTAGCTAGGCGATCGGCACGTTGGCGTTCCTCATCAGCACGTTGGCGTTCCTCATCAGCACGCTGGCGCTGTTCTTCAGTACGTTGGCGTTCTTCCACGACCTGTTCCTGACCCGTAGTCAATAGCTCACCTGCTGGAGTTGCCCATCGCAACCAGGTTGCATCTGCCGCCATATACTGTCCCTGCCATCGGACTAGATGTAGTCCTAGCTGCTGACTCACTAAACGATGTTGTGAATCAAACGGGATTGGCTGGTAAAGCCCGCGCTCTAGGCTGAAGCCAGCAAAATCTTCAGGATTAAAGGGGTCATACCAAAAGTATTCTGGAATGCGTAACTGCTGCTGATAAATCCGCTTCTTAACCGTTTTATCTTGCTGAGCTGTGCTGGTCGAGAGCAGTTCAATCACCACATCAGGGGCTTTGCCTTCTTCCCAAACGACCCAGCTTTTGCGATCGTCCCTTGAAACATCTAGCGCCACAAATACATCAGGACCTCGATAATCCTGATTACGGACTTGGAGAGGGCTGAAGTAGACAAACATATTGCCACCGACAAAGCCCTGCTGCTGGTTGGCAACTAGCCAATTGTGTAAGGGAATCGTCAATAAATCCATCTGTAGCTTATGGCGGTGGGTCTCCATGGGTATGCCATCATCACAGAGCAAATCATCCTGAGTTGGGACATCGTGCCACTCGGTTTCAGGGCTGTCTTCAAGCTGTTTTTTCTCCAGAACTGGATCTGACATAACGGCTCCCCAGGTGTCGCATTCAGCAATATGCCTATCTTAATCGTTCTCAAAACTCGCTCCTCAGAGGCTTACACTCTGATTGACTAACAAATCTTTGCCCCTCGTCTTGGGCTGTAAGCCCAGGAGATTTTCTTACCTTGGGAGACAGGATGAGAAATAAGGGAAAAAGATCTTTTGAGTCAACTAGGAACTCTACTCCTCGCGGTTTGGCAATTCTTCTGGGATAGATATCTGTCGAAAATCGGGCATCTCCAGCCGTTCTTGCTCCACCAGCTCTTTCTGAGGCTGCTTTAGCTCAAGGGGCAGGGCGATCGGCACGGCTTGGTCAATCCAATAGCTAGCGATCGGCAGTGTAGCTTCCAAATCTTCCAGCGGTCTGCGAATCACCATGACGGCATGAAGCTCACCAATTCGCTCTGCCTCATGCATCCCTACCTCCACCGCCATTGCCACATTAGCCACCCGCCCCCGGATGATAGCCGTACACAAACCGTCTCCCGTCACCTCATAGGCGGCAAGCTGCACTTCGGCAGACTTTAGCATGGCATCAGCCGCGCCCACCATTGCCGGGAAGCCGCGCGTTTCTAATAGCCCGATCGCCATATTGCTTAGGCGGCTATGACCCTGCTCAGCCGCATATTGAGAGAGACGATTGCTGATGGGTAGCACCACCTCTAAGTTGGGCATGGGTCGAGCAATAATTGTCTTAGACACCAACTGTCCAAATTTTTCGGCAACGTCAGCGCCAGCCTCTACCGCCAGCCGCACGTCTGAAATGTTGCCTCTAATGACCGCCGTGCAGAAGCCGCTACCCGTCTTTTCGTAGCCCACTAGCCGCACCGATGCCGATTTCAGCATCATATCTGCGGTGCCCACGATCGCAGGAAAGCTGCGGGTAGAAACTAGACCCAAAGCACTGCCTTCTGGAATGGGCGATCGACTGAATGAATTCATGACAAATCCCGCTATTGCAGGCATCGTCAGCCTGTGTATCTCATTTCAGTATAGGGCTTCAGCCTAAGACCCAATGAATTATCCCGATGCTGGTTCAGACGGCGAACTTATGGATTGCTCAGCCGCCTGTCGATAGGGAAACATGGTCACCATAATCTTCTCAAGATAGGTGCGCCCATAAATCACTTGAGGAGGTTGGGGCAATAATTCATTCTGAGCCGAGCCATTCTGAGCTAAACCGTTCTGAGCTGCGGCAGATGGGGACAAGGAAACAGGCGGCTCGACAAATGCTCCAACCTGCTCAATCCGATCAACCTGACGGCTGTCGTCCCCCATCAAAGAGCCAGATGCGACAAGCTGCCGTGGGGCGATCGATTGATTGAGGATAGTCACCGCCGAACCTATACAGGCATTCTCGCCCACTGTAACCTGACCGACAATCAGTACACCGCTCCCTAGCGTCACCCCGGCTTCAATCATCAAATTGCCCCCATGGGCATGAAGAATCGCGCCAGTGCCCACACAAACCCCGGCCCCTACCACAAGCCGACACCCTGGATCGGCTTGCAGCATAACGCCTGGTGCGATCGCCGCCATCGGGTGAATTGTGACATCGCCACTCACAAAAAATTGCGAGTCATGGATGAGATGGGGGGCGGGCGATCGTACAGGGGTATTCATCACGCTGGATTCATCGTTCCCTCGTTAGCCTAAGGGCGTTGAATCATCAGTTCTAGCGCCCGTCGCTTAGTCTTAGTATCTACCCCAATCAGACGAACATACTTGCCAGAATTTTCATTCACGCAAGTCTCCAGAGCCATTAAAACATCGGTGTCGCGGCTGCTTTGAATGGGGGGACAGGTGGTCCAGGTGCTTGTCTGAAAATGGCGCTTATCGGCATATTCAGCCGAAACTCGGTGCCCTTGAGACAAAAGCTGGCGCACCTGATTTACGACTTCTGCACTCAGCTTGCCAGATATCAGCTTGCCAGATACAGTGCTGGGCTTATGGCTACCACCGTTAGATGAGTAGCTAGGCTGACCAGACGAGTAGCTGCTAGAAGGAGACGAGTGGCTAGGTGCAGTCGTCACAGTTTTGTCTGCCGGACGCTGGATAATCATCTCTGAAACCCGCTGCTTGAGTTTAGTATCAATGCCAAAAAAGCGAACGTATTCCCCCGCGTGCTCCGTCAGACAGCTCTCCAGAGCGGCGATCGCATCGCTTTCACGGTTGGCTTGAATAGGCGAACAGCTTGTCCAGGAACTTGTCTGAAAACGACGCTTGTCGGCGTGTTCTGTACCGATCAGGTAGCCCTGAGCCACAAACTGACGAATTTTGGCGATCGCTTCACCACTGAGATGCGTGTTAGCCGGAGCTGCCTGTCCACCGCTAAAACCGCCGCTAAAACCACCGCTAGCTCCACCGTTGGATTTGGCACTTGGTGCTGAAACGGTCACCCCACCTGGACGCTGAACCATTATTTCTGAAACCCGTCGCTTAGACTTGGTGTCAATGCCAAACATCCGAATGTACTCGCCGGGATGCTCGGCAACGCAGACCTCCAGTGCGGAAAACACGTCAGCTTCACGATGGCTCTGAATTGGCGTACAGCTATACCAGGAGCTTGTTTGAAAATGGCGCTTATCGGCGTGTTCTGAACCAATCTGGTAGCCCTGAGCAAGAAGCTGGCGAACTTGGGCAACAACGGCGGAATCAAGGCGAGCAGTAGTAATCATGGGACTGTTTGAGATAGAAGAACTGGGTTTTCTGACAGAATCGGCATTAACAGAATCGGCGCTGTAGACTTTTTCGAGCTGTTGGCGAATAGGCGCAATCCGGGCAATGTCTTGGTGATGACCCGATCGCAGAGCCTGGTTAGTACCTACCATATGAGCCGCAAACTGAGCGTCAGCTTCTTGAACATGGGGCAGGCGATCGGCTTGCTCTTGCGAGGTGATGATCGACCCGGACGGCACAAATTTTTCGGCGGCGATTTCCACGTCCTGAATTAGCGCGTGCATCATAACAATGCAGCCATTGCCAATTCGGGCGTTAATTATGGTCGATCGGAAGCCAATAAAACAGCCGTCTCCCACATAGGCAGGCCCGTGAATCAGAGCCATGTGGGTAATCGACGTATTTTTGCCAATCCAGACCGAGTAGGGATGCTGATCATCCCCCAAAACTCGCCCCTGCTCTAGACCGTGAATGACAACGCCATCCTGAAGGTTAGCACCCTCTCCCACATACAAAGCCCCTCCTTCCTCTGCCCGCATAGAAACCCCTGGGGCAACCAGCACATTTGCGCCGATCGCCACATCGCCAACAATGCTAGAAAAAGAATGGATGTGAGCGGTCTGATCGATTTTGGGTTGCATCAGACTGTTTAGCGGTAAGACCTGTGAAAACAGTGGAGTAGGTGAAGCAGTAGAGCCGCTGACGACCATAGGATGTTCTCCTAACTAAGTGCAGCCTTGAACCGCCCTAAAACTTGAGCTGCCCCAAAGACAGAGTACAGCTTTGGGCTGCCATAAAAATTTGGGTTGCCATAAAAATTAAAGTCCAGCCTTAAGCTGCCACATATACAAACTTTGCTGAGAGAGCAAGTCTAGAAAGGCAATCGGCAAGAATATGGCGATCGCCCCCGGACCGCCACAACTCACCGATCCTGGTCTCGCTTGCTGTAAAGCCGCTGGTTTCCTACGCTTACAGTGTCAATAATGCCCACAATTAGCGCATCCAGTGGGCGGGCTTCGCTGCTAGAAGACTGACGTGCAGCGCTTCCTCGACTCACCAAAACCCACTCATCCAGTCCAGCACCTACACTGTCTGCTGCAACCTCATACTCCGACAAAGGCTGCCCTTCCTCATTCAGAAACTGCACTAGCAGAAACTTGACTCCAGTCAGGCTTTGCTCTTTGTGGTTACTGACTACCGTGCCGCAAACTCTAGCGATTTGCATGAGAGCTAATTGAGATCCTGTTGATTAAGATCCTATGGGCGACCGATCGGACGGATGCCGCTAACGCTCTCCCGGAATACCTCAACTGCCTCGGTGTAACGGATGGGCAGGACATACTCCAGGTTTTCATGAGGACGCGCAATGATGTGGGTAGACAAAATCTGTCCGCCGTTGACTCGCTTGACGTTTTCAATGCCAGCCGCGACTGAAGCCTGAACTTCAGATACATCGCCCCGTACGATCACAGTGACGCGACCGCTGCCAATTTTTTCGTAGCCTACCAGGGTAACGCGAGCCGCTTTTACCATTGCGTCTGCCGCTTCTACTACTGCTGGGAACCCTAGGGTTTCAACCATTCCAACTGCAATTGCCATCGTACTTTCTCCCTTCCAGTGATTACTTTAAACGTATTGCTCTAAATTCAACGTGCTGAAGATCTCAGCGACTTCCAGCCATCAAACCGCTCCCTCTAGGAACGAAATTGATCTACCGCTTCGGTGTAGCGAATCGGTAGCACATACTCTAGGTTCTCATGCGGACGCGCAATAATGTGAGTCGAAACCACTTCGCCGCCATTAACTCGCTTTGCACACTCTACCCC